>CAYVYD010000202.1:0-5148 GCA_964454415.1 uncultured Hyphomicrobiaceae bacterium
CCGCGCGCCCATCGCCGCGGCCCGCGAGACCGACAGCAGTTCGGCGGTGATGACCAACGCTACGAGGACGACCGCCGTTCCGGCCGCCGCCAGCAGGGCGACGACCCATGGCTTCGGCGTCGACGGCTTGTCCGAGGGGCGCGCCTTGGAGATGATGTTGGCGTGGGCGGGAACCGAGAGCGCGTCGTTTCGCGCGCTCGCGTCGCGGAGCCGGGCGAGATAGGATTCCAGCAGGTCCCGGTTTGCCTTGGCCTCGCGTTCGAGCGAGCGCAGTTCGATCTGGCTCTCGCTCGACTTCGAGGCCTGTTGCTTGATCTCATCCAGCGAGTCGCGCAGCGAGGCTTCGCGCGCACCGGCGATCTGGGCCTCGTTCTCCAGACTCCTCACCACCTTGCGGGCCTCGGCCAGGATTTGCTGGCGCACGCTCTCGAGCTCGGATTTCAATTCCTTGATGCGCGGATGCGACGGCAACAGCGTCGCCGAGAGCTCCGACAGCTCGCGCTGGACGCGCATGCGCTGCTCCGAAAGCCGCTGGATCAGGGCCGAGTGCAGGACGTCCGAAGCGCTGTCGAAGTCGCCCTTGTCCTTCAGCATCTTGGTGATCAGCTTGGCGCGGGCCTCCGCCTCGGTGCGCTGGGCCTTGGCCAGGATCAGCTGGCTGTTGAGCTCGGAAAGCTGCTGTGAGTTGAGGGTGACGTTGTTGGAGCCGGAGAACAGGCCGGTCTTGCCGCGGAACTGCTCGACCTCGGCTTCGGAGGCCTCGACCTTCTTCCTGAGCTCGGTCACCTGCTCGCTCAGCCACATGCTGGCGTTGCGGTTCTTGTTCAGCTTCTCGCGCTGCTGCCATTTGAGATAGGCCTCGGCCAGGCGGTTGGCGACGCGCGCGGCGACGCGCGGATCGGCGGCGCTGAACTCGACGTTGATGACGCGCGAATTCTGTATGGGATAGGCGTCGAGCCGTTTCATGAAGGCATCGAGCAGGCGCTCGTCACGCACGGCCTTGGAGGGTTGCTTCTCCAGACCGAGCATCCCCAGCAGCGCATGCAGCGGGGTCTTGCCGTCGGCCACCTTGGCGAATTCGGGCACCTGATCGAGCTCGAGATCGTAGATCACCTCGAGCGCCAAATCGCGCGACAGCAGCACCTGGACCTGGCTGGCCACGGCCTCGGCGTCGGGCACGGCGTTTTCCTGGCCCCTGCCCGCCTCGTCGGAGGCGGGGCGCGTGAAGGAGTTCTCGCCGTTGTCGATGAGGATGTGCACCTGGGAGGTGTAGAGCGGCGTCATCTGCCCCATGGCGAGATAGGCGGCGAGGCCGACCGAGAGGACGACGGCCGTAATCCAGCCGCGGTTTCGCCAGACGGCGCGCAGCAGGGCGCCGACGTCCACATCGGCTTGGGGCGAGGTCGTCGCGTTCTGATAGGTGCTCATACGCAAACGGTCCTTTCGAGACGCTTCAGCCGATTTGACCGGAATCGCGTAACCAAAGCCTTAAGAGCCGTCCCAGCATCGAACATCCGGTTAACTTTTCTTAACCATCGGCGATGCAGACTGACGCAAGATTCGAACTCCAAACTGGGGACACGGCTGCCAATGGTCATGCGCCTCGTCCTGATCGTCGCCGTCGCCATGGCGATATCGGGATGCAATCTGCACACCAATTCCGACCGCACCATGCGCCAGGCCCTGAGCGCGCAGGCGCGCGCGCCCTACACGCTCGACAGCGGCGACGTGTTGAGCGTCAACGTGTTCGGCCAGGAAAACCTGTCGCGGCAATATTCGGTCGACGGCAGCGGCTATATCTCGATGCCGCTGATCGGCGCGGTGCAGGCCAGGGGCGAGACGACCTTCCAGCTCGACAAGAGGATCGCCGCCAAGCTCAAGACAAGCTACATCAAGGACCCGAAGGTGACGGTCGAGGTGGCGACCTACAGACCGTTCTTCATCCTGGGCGAAGTGCGGCAGCCGGGTCAATTTCCCTATGTCAACGGCATGACGGTGCAAAACGCCGTCGCCATCGCGCGCGGATTCACCGAGCGCGCGCGCGAACGCAGGGTCCAGCTCACGCGCCGCCTGGGCGGCCGCGACGTCACGGTGATGGTCTCCCAGGACTACCCGATCCAGCCCGGCGATACGATCTACGTGCAGGAGCGGTTCTTGTAGGGACCGAAAAGCGCTAAAGCTTCCCGTGTGTCCGAGCCCCTATCGATTCTCCACTGCCTGAGGGCGCCGGTCGGCGGCCTGTTTCGCCACGTCTGCGATCTGGCCCATGAGCAGGCGCGCATGGGGCACCGGGTGGGCGTGGTGTGCGACGCATCGACCGGTGGCGCCGACGCCGAGGAGCCGCTTTCCAAGCTCGCGGGCATCTGCACCCTGGGCGTACACCGCACGCCGATGGCGCGGGGGGTAAGCCCGCGCGATTTTCTGGCGGTGCGATTCGTGCAAAACGTCGTGCGGGGGCTCGGTCCCATCGACATCCTGCACGGGCACGGCGCCAAGGGCGGCGCCTATGCGCGCCTTGCCGGGCGCAGCCTCAAACGCAGGCGCCTGGTGAAACGCGTCCTCCACACCCCCCATGGCGGCTCCCTCCACTACCGCCCCGACAGCCTGAAGGGCCGGCTCTATCTGAGCCTGGAGCGGCGGCTCGCGCCGATGGGCGACGGCATCGTCTTCGAAAGCGTCTATGCCGGCACGCTTTACGAGGCCAAGATCGGTCCGCCCCCCTGCCCCGTGCGCGTCATTCCGAACGGCCTGCGGCGCGACGACTTCCACGACATCATCCTCGCCGACGACGCCGCCGACTTTCTGTTCATCGGCGAGCTGCGCTTGCTCAAGGGCGTCGACGTTCTGCTCGAGGCGACCGCCCTCATCAACCGCTCCCGGTCGGTCACGGCGGTCGTCATCGGCTCGGGCCCGGAGGAGCGCGCGCTCAAGGACCTGGCCAGGAAGCTCGGCATCGAGGGCGCGGTCAGCTTCCAGGGCTACGTGCCGGCGAGCCTCGCCTTCGTGCGGGGGCGCTGCCTGGTAGTGCCCTCGCGCGCCGAATCCTTCCCCTACATCGTGCTGGAGGCGGCGGCATGCGGAGTGCCGGCGATTCTCGCCGATGTGGGCGGCATCCCGGAGATGACCCGCGACCTCGGCATCAGGCTCGTCGCCCCCGGCAACGCGGAGGAGCTGGCCGGCGAGATGACCGCCTTTCTCGACGAGCCCGATTCCTTTTTGGAACAGGCCGAGGCCTTCCGCTGGGTTGTCGCAAAACGGTACATGGTGGAGCGCATGGCCCACGACATCACCGAATTCTACCAAGAGCTGATCGCCGCCTGAGCGCGCGCCTTCGGCCCGCCAGTCCGCTAAGGCGCCATTAACCACGAATCATCTCGGCCGTTCGCCTTAAGCCTTCGCTGATCCCTCCGTGAAATAACGAATCGACAGGGAATGGCGGGCGCGGGCGCCGCGCGGCGGTCCGGCTTGGCATGGCCCGTGCAAGTTTTGGGGGCGAAGGTTCGGCTTGAACCGTCGACGGTGGTGTAAGCGTAATGTCCAAGGGGATGGAGAAAGGCGGATTCTTCAGCAAATCCGCCGCCGTGGCCGGCGTTCCGCATCGGCGGATGGCCAAGCGCGGGCGCCTGGCGCCGCACATTCCCGATCTCAACATCAGCAACGACCCCAGCCCGGTCTCGCCCATCGTCTTCACCGGACTGGTGCGGGCGATGGAGTTCCTGCTGGTCTCCGCCATTGGCATCGGGGTTTTCTGGTTTTACCTGGGCCCCGGCGTCTACGGCTTCACGATGATGTACGCCGCCGCCTCGCTACTGGCCGGCGCGCTCGCGACCCTCGTCTTTCAAGCGCTCGGCCTCTACAACCTGCAGGCATTCGCCAGTTTCGTGCGCCAGATCGCGCGCCTGGCAGCCGGTTGGACGATCGTCTTCGCCGCGCTCATCGCGCTGGCCTTCTTCGTCAAGATCGCCGGCGAGTATTCGCGGGTGTGGCTGGCGAGCTGGTTCGTCTCCGGCGCGGTCTCCCTCGGCCTTTTCCGCATGGCGGTCGCGGCGCTGGTCAAGCATTGGGGCAATACGGGGCGTCTGGAACGCCGCGCCGTTATCATCGGCGGCGGCGCCGACGGCGAGAAGCTGATCAAGGCGCTCGAGGCCACGCCCTATACTGATATCCGCATCTGCGGCGTGTTCGACGACCGCTCCGACGACCGCGTCTCGCCGGTCTGCGCCGGTTACCCCAAGCTCGGAAACGTCGACGAGCTGGTCGAGTTCGCGCGCAAGACCCGCCTCGACATGTTGATCATGACGCTGCCGCTGACGGCCGAGAACCGGTTGCTGCAGGTGCTCAAGAAGCTGTGGGTGCTGCCGGTCGACATTCGGCTCGCCGCCCACACCAACAAGCTGCGGTTCCGGCCGCGCGCCTATTCCTATATCGGCAACGTCCCCTTCATCGACGTTCAAGACAAGGCGATCGCCGACTGGGACTACATGGTGAAATGGCTGTTCGACAAGATCGTCGGCAGCCTGTTGATCCTCTTGACCGCTCCCATCATGGCACTGGTGGCGCTGGCGATCCGTCTCGAAAGTCCCGGACCCGTCATCTTCAAGCAGCGCCGCTACGGCTTCAACAATGAGCTGATCGAGGTCTACAAATTCCGCTCCATGTACGCGGAGGACACCGATCGTACGGCGTCCAAGCTGGTCACCAAGGACGACCCCCGGGTCACCCGGGTTGGCCGCTTCATCCGCAAGACGAGCCTCGATGAGCTGCCGCAGTTCTTCAACGTGGTGAAGGGCTCGCTGTCGCTGGTGGGACCGCGGCCGCACGCGACCCAGGCCAAGGCCGCCAACGCGCTCTATTCGGACGTGGTCGACGGCTATTACGCCCGCCACAAGGTCAAGCCCGGGGTCACCGGCTGGGCCCAGATCAACGGCTGGCGCGGCGAGACCGATACCCAGGAGAAGATCCAGCGGCGCGTCGAGTGCGACCTCTACTACATCGAGAACTGGTCGGTCCTGCTCGATCTCTACATCCTGTTCATGACGCCGTTCGCGCTGTTCAAGACGCGGAACGCCTATTGATGGCGGATGGTATCGGCACGGGAATGGGCGGCGTTCGCGGCGCGCTCGATTTCGCTCTCACGCGGTTCTTTCT
>CAYVYD010000203.1:0-3133 GCA_964454415.1 uncultured Hyphomicrobiaceae bacterium
GCTTGAGCGACACCGGATTGTTCGGCGTGCACGCGGCGACGGCGCCGGAGCGCTATGACGAGCTGCTCGAGGTGGTGGCGGGCGAGATCAGGCGCTTGGCCGAGGAGCCGGTTCGCCGCGAGGAGCTCGAGCGCGCCAGGGCGCAGCTCAAGGCGGGCCTGCTGATGAGCCTGGAGAGCACCGGCGCGCGGGCCGAGCAATTGGCGCTCCAGACACTCGCCTTCGGGGCGCCGTTACCGATCGGCGAGGTGATAGCCAAGGTCGACGCCGTGACGATGGAGGCGGTACAGTGGGCGGCGGGAAAAGTGTTCGACGCGAGCGCGCCCACGCTGGCCTGCGTCGGCCCGAGCGGCCTGGCTGTCGACGGCAAGGGGTGGGCGCGGAAACTGGGCCTCGCTCCCGGTTTGGCGGCGGAATAGGCGAGGGGGGTGGAGCCAACACCATGGCGCTGCTGAAGTCGGTCGCACCTGCTGAAATCGGTCCCGTGATCAACGGCGATCTGGTGCGTCTGCGCTTGCCGGTCACGTCGGATTACGCCGCCTGGGCGGAGCTGCGTTCGGTGAGCCGGGAATTCCTTACCCCCTGGGAGCCCTCCTGGACGCGCAATGAGTTGACGCGGCTTTCCTTCCGTCGCCGGGTGCGCCACTACGTGCGCGAGGCGCGGGAGGATCTAGGCTATGCCTTCTTCATGTTCCGGCGCAGCGACGACGCGCTGCTCGGCGGTTTGACCATCTCCAACGTGCGCCGCGGCGTCACCCAATCCGGCACGCTCGGCTACTGGGTCGGCGCGCCCTATGCGCGCCGGGGCTATATGTCGGCGGGCATCGTGACGTTGCTGCCTTTCGTGTTCGACACGTTGCGCCTGCACAGGCTGGAGGCAGCCTGCCTGCCCCACAACGAGGCCTCGATGAGGCTGCTGGAGAAGTCGGGATTTCAGCGCGAGGGACTGGCGCGCCGGTTTTTGCGGATCAACGGCATTTGGCAGGACCATCTGCTCTACGCGATGCTGCACGACGATCCACGCCACTGACCCCTGTGAGGCGCTCGGTTTGAAACGGTTGAATCCCATCGGAACGGTGAAAACCTTGCTGGCGAGGGTGCCGGCCAAGGGTCCGCGCGTGGTGCTCGCGGGCCTCCTGCTGGCGCTCGCCTCCGCCGTGGTTTGGGTGCCGGCGGCCCTGGCGCTCGAGCCCATCGTGGTCGATGAGAACCAGGACCGGCTCGACGTCACCGCGCTGGGCGAGCTTTACGAGAGCCGGGGCGACCGGCTGCAGATCGAGACCGCGGCCGGCGGCGACGGAATCACCGGACGCATGGCGGTCCAGGCGGCGACCGAAGGCACCAATCCCAATTGGATCGTCTTCGCGCTTAGAAACCCCACCGACGAACGCATCGAGCGCTACCTGACGGCGATCCGCTATAGCCATGTGGGCTCGGGCGTGTTCTGGCCCAATCTGGATTCGGCCCGCATCACCGATGTGACCCCCTCGCTCGGCTTCAAGCCAAACCGCGTCGAGGATGACCGGGCCGACATCTTCCTGCTCTCGATCGAGCCCGGCGCCACCGTCACCTTCGTCGCCGAGCTGAGCTCGGTGAAGTTGCCGCGGCTGATGCTGTGGAAGGGGCAGGCCTACGAGCGCGCGCTGCAGGACCGCATGCTCTTCAACGGCGTCATGCTCGGCATCGTCGGGCTGCTGGCGATCTTCCTGACCTCCATCGTGGCCGCTAACCACAAGGCGATTTTCCCCGCCACCGCGCTGGTGGCGTGGAGCGCGCTAGCGCTGTTCTGCATCGATTTCGGATTCTGGAACAAGCTGTTCCACGTGGCTGCGGAGGATGCCGCCACCTACCGCGCCAGCGCCGAGGCCGTGCTCGCCGCCAGCCTGGTGCTGTTTCTCTACACCTTCCTGCGCATCAACTATTGGCATCTGATCATCAGGCTCGGCTTCGGCCTGTGGATCGCCGCCCAACTGGCGCTGATGGGGCTTGCCATCCTCGATCCCCGCATGGCCTCGGGCCTGGCGCGCGCCTCGTTCGCCTTCACCGGGCTCGCCGCAGCGCCGCTGATCGTGTTTCTCGCCCTGCGCGGCCAGGAGCGCGCGCTCTCCCTGATCCCCACATGGATCCTGTTCCTGGTCTGGATTTTCGGCGCGGCAATGGTGGTCTCGGGGCGGCTTTCGGGCGAGTTGGTGGTCTCGGGCATGGTCGCCGGCCTGGTGCTGGTGATCGTACTGCTGGGTTTCACCGTCACCCAATACGCGTTCCGCTCGGGCGAACCCATCTATGGCGCGCTCTCCCACCGCCTGCAGCTCAACTCCCAGGCGCTCGCGGGCTCCGGCGCCAATGTGTGGGATTGGAACATGCGCCGCGACGAGATCACGGTGAGTGCCGATCTGGAGGATGCCCTCGGTCTGTCGGCCGGGGCCTTGAACCTGTCGTCGAAGGAATGGCTCGGCTTCGTGCATCCCAACGACCGCGAGCGCCTGCGCCTGCTGCTGTGGTCGCTGCAGGAGCGCAAGGGCGGCGTGCTCAACACCGAGCTGCGCATGCGGCGCAGCGACGGCAGCTATCTCTGGTACGAGCTGCGCGCCCAATGCGTCGAGATCAAGCAGCCGCCCTCGCTGCGTTGCGTCGGGCTGATGCGGGACGTGACCGGCACCAAGCGGACCCATGAGCGGCTGTTGCACGACGCGATCCACGACAGTCTGACGGGACTGCCGAACCGGGAGCTGTTCCTCGACCGCCTCGGTGGCGCCGCGACCCGCGCCCATCAGGGCGAGGGCAAGCGGCCCACCGTCCTCTATATCGACATCGACCGCTTCCGGAACGTCAACCGGGCGTTGGGGCTGACCGTCGGCGACACCATGCTGCTGACCATCGCCCGCCGGCTGGCGCGCCAGTTCAAGGCGCAGGACACCCTTGCCCGGGTCGGCGGCGATCAGTTCGCCGCCCTGATCGTCTCGGAAACCGACCCCCACCAAATCGCCACCATGGCCGAGCGGGTTCGCCGCTCGCTGCGCACGCCGATGAAGATCGCCGGGAAGGAGGTGATCCTGACCGGCAGCATCGGCATCGCGGTCTATGACGGGCAGCAGGCCCATCCGGGCGACCTGCTCAAGGAGGCCGAGATCGC
>CAYVYD010000203.1:3233-5123 GCA_964454415.1 uncultured Hyphomicrobiaceae bacterium
GTCAGCGTCAACATCTCCAGCCGCCAACTGTTCCGTCAGGAGCTGATCCAGCAAATCCGCATGGTGCTTTCGAGCGACCTGGTGCCCAAGGGCACGCTGTGGCTTGAATTGACCGAGAGCCTGGTGATGGAGAACCCCGAACAGGCGATCGAGATCATGAAGATGCTGAAAGAGCTCGGCGCCCGCCTTTCGCTCGACGACTTCGGAACGGGTTATTCCTCGCTCGCTTACCTGCAGCGCTTCCCGATCGACGCCATCAAGGTCGACCGCAGCCTGGTGCGCGAGAGCGAGCTCAACGGCGCCACGCCGGTCATCCTCAAATCGGTCGTCGCGCTTTCGCACGAGCTCGACAAGGTGGTGGTGGCCGAGGGCATCGAGAGCGAGAAGGACGCCGCCTATCTGCGCCTGATCGGCTGCGAATTCGGCCAGGGCTTCTATTACGGCGAGGCGCTGGAGCAGGCGAATGTCGTCAAGCTGTTGAAGGTTTTGGCGAAAATGGAGAAGAGGCGCGACCGGGTGGAGCCGCCGCCTCCCGCCCCCGCAGCGCCAGCGGGCTTGGCCATGTTGCAAAAGCCGATACCGGCTCCGGGGCCGAAGCGGCGTCCGACCGCCGCCGCGCCGAAGCCCGGCGTCGCCAAGCCGGCCGTGCCGAAACCCATTCCCAGCCCGAGCTAAACCGAAGCCTCTTCCGAATTCTAGGCGTGGCCGGAATCGTTCACCAAAAACGACGGATTGATGCCGATCTTGGCGAGCGCGCGCTCATATTTGTCTTCGACCGCCGGATCGAAGATGAGATCGGCGTCGGCCGGGCAATGCAGCCAGCCATTGGCGTGGATCTCGCTTTCGAGCTGGCCCGGCGCCCAGCCGGCATAGCCCAGCGCCAGCAAGGCCCGGTTGGGGCCGGTGCCATAGGCGATGGCGCGCAGGATGTCGAGGGTCGCGGTGAGACACACGCCCTCGTCAATGGGAAGCGTGCTGTCCTCGGCGTAGTAGTCGGAGCTGTGCAGCACGAAACCGCGCCCGGTCTCGACCGGACCGCCGACGTGAACGGCCATGGAATGGTTCATCGGCGGCATCGAGATGCGCTCTTCGGGCGGGGTGATGTTGAGCTGCTCCAGCAGCTCGTCGAAGCTGATATGCGGGGCGTGCTGGTTGACGATGATGCCCATGGCGCCGTCCTCGGAGTGGGCGCAGAGATAGATCACCGAGCGCGCGAAGCGCGGATCCGCCATCGCCGGCATGGCGACCAGCAGCGCGCCGTCGAGAAAGTTGCTCGCCGGGTCGAGGATGTCATCTTTGATCAAGCGCCCCATGGAGGAAACACTAAACCCAGAGTGTGCCGCTGTGAAGTTTTTGGGGTGCCGGGGTCGGAGCTTTTCGCTGGCCTGTTGCTTCACGGTCACGCAAGCGTGATTCGTAGGCAGTCCGCCGGGGTCGCAATGTCCCGTCCTCTTGTCTAGATTTGGCGTGCATGACCAGACGATGCATACGGAAGACGCCGCCGGCGCGAACGGGCTCGAGCGCGCCGGCAATGGCGAAAATGCTGCTGATTGCAGGCCTTTCGGCAAGCGTGGTGGGTGCCCGGGCGGCAGATGGGCCGGCCTGGGAGCGAGGCCATTACAGCCAGGTGCGGCTGATCGCGGGCGGCGGCGCTGGCGGCGGCCGCGTTCTCGCCGGAATCCAAATCAAGCTGGACGAGGGCTGGAAGACCTATTGGCGAAATCCTGGCGATTCCGGCCTACCCCCCAGCTTCGATTGGTCGGGATCGGCCAATCTCAAGGACGCGCGCGTGTTGTGGCCGGCGCCGCACCGCTTCAGCGACGCCAACGGCACGTCGATCGGCTATAGCGGCGAGGTCGTGTTTCCGGTCGAGGTGACGCCGCTTCGCGC
>CAYVYD010000204.1:0-5077 GCA_964454415.1 uncultured Hyphomicrobiaceae bacterium
ATGGCGCCGGCCGTCAAAAGCATCTTGTTCATGGTCATACCCCTTGCCGCCGGTTGGCGGGCTTCATGGGGATAGGCTTGTCACATCTCGCCTGAAGGCGGTCGGAACGACCCGTTCATCGGCCGTTCAGATTCGTTCGTCTCGACCGCTCGCCCCAGGGCGAAGAGGCCGCCAAGAACGGCGGTCCTGGAGCCGCGCGCCCGCCTCACAGCCCCCAGCTCTCGTTGACGCATTCGATGCCCTTGGGCGCGACCGGCTTGAGGCGGCCGCTCTGGCGCGAGATCTCCCAGGCCATCGCCACGTCGCGCCACCACTCCGCTTCGTGGGCGTGGTCGGGCCGGACCACGGCGATGACGACGCGCCCGCGGCCTCCGCCCGCGGCGCGGCATTCGAAGGCGAGCTCCTGGCCCTCCTCGAGCGGCGGGATCAGCACCAGATCGGCGATGCGGAAGGGCAGGTTCTCCTCCTCCGAGGCGCGCGGTTGCGCCAGGTTGGCGAGCACCAGATAGGCGCCGTCGGCGCGCTGGTAATATTGAAACCAGACGGGCTCGGCGATCAGCCCGCCGCCCAGATCCTCCCATCCCTCCAGGTCGAGGCCGCCCTCGTAGACCTGGCCCACCAGCCTCGCCTTCAAGGCCTCGGCAAGCGGCGAGAGCGCCGGCGCCGTCACCGGCGGGGTGATGACCGTCTTCGGCACGAAGACGAAGAACAGGATCACGGCGAGCGCCGCCGCCGCGAGGCCGGCGGCGAGCCGCGGCAGTCTCGGGCGTCTGCTTGGCCCTCCCCCGGCGGGCGTTGCCATGCCGCCGGCATCGGGCAGGAGGTCGGCGCCGCAGGCGCCGCAAAACCGGTCGCCCGGCTGCGCCGCCGCTCCGCAATCGGGACAGACTACCGCCATCGCGCGCTCCTCGCCGCGAGTCTAGCAGAAATCGGGCGTTTGCGAGATGGGGCCGTGGCCATCTTTCGGCCGCCGCGCGATGATGCTATCGATCGCGAAAGCCTTTGTGGAGGAATCCCAGACCATGGCCTTCGACGACCTCAAAGCCGAGCTCGCCCTGCTGCTCCAGGAGATGGAGAACCAGCCCGAGGACCGGCACGAGCTCTATCTCGTGATCCGCGAGAAGCTCAACGAGATCAGGAGCTACGGCATGCCGCTGCCGGAGGACCTGGTGAGGTTCGAGGAGGAGATGGAGGCCGAGTTCGCAGCCGACAAGACGGGCGGATGAGAAGGGCGGCTGAGGCGCGCGGCGCCTTGCCGGGCCCGCCTCACCGCCGCCGGCGCTTGCCGCCGAGCCAGCCCTTGGCCCGGAAGTACCACAGCATCAGCCCGGCCGAGCCCGCCATTAGGGCAAGCGAGAAGGGATAGCCGTAGCGCCAGCCGAGCTCCGGCATGTTCCAGGGCGAGGCGCGGTCGAAGTTCATGCCGTAGAGGCTGGCGATGAAGCCGAGCGGAATGAAGATGGTGGCGATCACCGTCAGCACCTTCATGATCTCGTTCAGCCTGGCGGTGATGCTGGAGATGTGGATGTCGACCAGACCCGAGGCGATCTCGCGGTAGGTCTCGATGATGTCCATCAGCTGGATGGCGTGGTCGTAGCAGTCGCGCAGGTGCAGCCGCGTCTGGGGGGCGAACAATGGGTGCTCGTCGCGGATCAGCGTGTTGATCATCTCCCGCTGCGGCCAGACCGCGCGGCGCATGAACAGCAGATCCCGCTTGAGGCCGTTGATGCGTGAAACCTGGCCCTCGCTGGCGCCTTCCACCACCTCGATCTCTAACCCCTCGAGCTCGTCGCCATAGCGGTCGAGCACGGGGTAGAAGCCGTCGAGCGCGGCGTCCAGCAGGGCGTAGCAGAGATAGTCGGGTCCGGAGGACCGGCTGCGGCCCTTGCCGCCGCGGATGCGCTCGCGGATCGGGTCGAAGCAGTCGCCCGCGCGCTCCTGGAAGGTCAGCAGATAGTCGGGCCCCAAGAACATCGAGACCTGCTCGGGCTCGAACAGCGCCCCCGGCTTGGGCTCGATCGTCACGATGAAGAGGTGATCCTCGAAGTCCTCCGCCTTGGGGCGCTGATGGGCGTTGACCACGTCCTCCAGCGCCAGCCGGTGCAGGCCGAAGGCCTCGCCCACGCCGAGGATCAGCTCGGCGTCGCCGAGCCCCGTCACGTTGATCCACAGCACCGGGTGCTTGCCGCGCAACTTGACCACGTCGGCGAGGCTCGCGTCGGTCAGCTCGACGATGTCGCCGGGGCCGTAGGCGATCACGTCGAGGCGCGACTTGGCGGCGTCGGCGCCGGGCGCCACGGTGCCGGGCATCGCGCCGGGGGCGGTGCGGCGGCGCGCCCGGATCAGCTTCAGCGCCGACTTGCGTTGGCTTCTCATCGGAACGGGGTCCTTTCCTGCCGCGCTTCGACCGGCGCAGACTATAGCGCAGATGGCGCGCGATGCGCTTTCGCTGGCGTGCGGGGCTAATTCTCGGCAACAATCGATCCTTAGGATTTCGCCCCTAGCCGCCGCCGCGCCGGTGGAGTCAGCGGCGGCCCAAGAGGAGCGCGTGGAGCACCAATACGAATTTCTTGGCCTCACGGCCGTATTTCTGGTGGCGCTCGCCCTCGGGCTATTGATGCTGCGCCTGCGCCAGCCGCCGCTGGTCGGCTACATCCTGGCGGGCGTGCTGCTCGGACCCTCGGCCTTCGGCCTCGTCACCGGCGTCGAGGCGGTGCGCTTCCTGGCCGAACTCGGCGCCATGCTGCTGATGTTCGTGATCGGCATGGAGCTGTCGCTGCGCGGTTTCCGCCGGGTCTACCGGCTGACGCTTGCCGTCGTCGCCCTGCAGGTGGCGCTGGGGCTCGCGGTGGCTCTCGTCATCGGTCTGCTGGGCGGCTGGCCGGGCGCGACCATCGTCATTCTGGGCTTCGCCTTCGCGCTCTCCAGCACCGCGGTCGGCGTCGGCATGCTGGAGGAGGTGGGCGAGCTCAGGTCCTCCGTCGGCAGGCTCGCGGTCGGCATCCTGATCGCCCAGGATCTCGCCCTGGTGCCGATGCTGGTGGTGGCGACCGGCCTGCGCCCCGGCGAGATGATCGACTTCTGGACCATTGCCCGGCTCGTCGCCGCGGTCGCCTTCCTCGTCCTCTTCGTGATCTATATGAGCCGGCGGACGCGCATCCGCCTGCCCTTCGAGATGCTGCTGCACGACGGCAGGGGCGTGCTCGCGCTCGCCGCGCTGACGCTCTGCTTCCTGTTCGCCACCATCTCCAACCTGCTGGGGCTGACCACCGCCTTCGGCGCCTTCCTCGCCGGGCTGCTCATCGGCAACTCGCAGCAGCGGCCGCAATTCATCGCCGCGACGCTGCCGATCCGCGACGTGCTGATGATGCTGTTCTTCCTTTCCATCGGCCTCCTGATCGAGGTCGACTTCATCACCGCCCACGCGGTCGAGCTGATCGCGCTGGTGTTCCTGGTGCTGCTGCTCAAGACGCTCGGCACCGTCGCCATCCTGCACGGGCTGGGCCAGCCCTGGGTGCGCTCCATCCGCGTCGCCTCGCTGCTCCCCCAGATCGGCGAGTTCTCCTTCTTCCTGGGCGCCACCGGGCTCGCCGCCGGCGCGCTTTCGCTCGACGGCTACCGGGTGCTGGTGACGGTGATCGCCCTGACGCTGGTGGCGAGCCCCCTGTGGCTCGCCTCCTCGCGCCATCTCTCCAGCGCGCGCTGGCTGGTGGTGCTGGTCGAGCCGGCCTTCCGGGCGCCGCGCCGCGTGGCGGCGTGGGCGAGGGCGGCGCGTTCCTGGTGGGGCAGGCGGCGCCAAGCGGGCGGGCTGCGGCCCGGCGCCGCGCTCGAGGCGGTGGCGCCGCTGCTCGGCGCCGCCAGGAAGCCCAAACCCTCCGACGGTGAGAAGGAGCCGCGCCCGGCGGAAAACGAAGGCGACAGCGCCGCCGCGCCCGCCGCCCGGGAGACGGCGCCGGAGGCCGCCGGCAGCGAACGGTCGGAAGGGCAGGGGCTGGACCGCGCGGGACGGGGTTAAGTTTTCGTTAACCCTTCGAATCTAAACGCTGAATGCGTTGATCCGTGGAACACCACACGCGGGGGTTACCGGACATGGCATACGATTTCGTTCTCGCTGGTCCGTTGTGGGATCAATAGAACCCCGGCCAGCAATCGGCAATCAGCGATCTCTTCATTCAATTCCTGGAGGACTTCGGCGTGCCCGCCGGCGACGAGGCGTGCCAGTCGAGCGCGCTCGTCTTCGCGATGATGGCCGCGTCGCTGATGGCGCAGATGAGCCCTGAGGCGCTCGAAACCGCCTTCAAGGACGTCGACAACTTGCTGCGCATAAACACCAGGGTCGCGATCCGCTTCATGCGGCAGGAAAAGGCCGCCGAGGGCCAGCCCCTCCTCACCCATTAGGTGCGGAACGGGGCGGCCTTCCCGGTCGGCCTGGTAACCGAGCCGTCAGTGGCGGGTGACGGTCGAGCGGTCGAGGCGGCCGATCAGGGAATGGGCGGCCAGCGCGCGGTGGTCGGGGTGATTGGCCGTGGCGTTGGGCCTGGTGGCGAGCACGCCGCGCGTCAGCGCCGCGGGCAGCGGATCGCAAACCTCCCAAATCGCATCGAAGGCGAGCACGCCGAGCCGGACGGTCTGCGGCGCCGCGGCCTCGAAGAGATCCAGGGAGTCGCGCTTGCCGGGCTGGCGCCGCATCATGTCGCCCGACCAGCACATCGAGGGTCCAAGCGTCAATTGCTCATGGGCGTCGTGCAGGCAGGCCTTGGCCGCCCAGCGTGCGCGCTCGGCGGCTTCGCCCGCATCGGCGAGCGCGGCGAGGGCTTGCGTCATCTCGCGCAGCAGGCCCGCGGGCTCGGTCTGGGAGACGATCGCCTTGACGGCGACGCCGTGCGTCTTGAGCGCCCCGGCGCTGCCGACGAAGGCGCGCGCCACCGGCGAGGAGGGCGAGCGGGCGATGATCAGCACGCTACGGTCGTTCGGGTCGGGGGCGGGATGCTCGTCGAGCCATCTGAGGTAACAATCGAAAATCTCCATGTGCCGGTCGTATTCGGCGGTGGATGTGATGATTTGCGTTTGTCTCAGC
>CAYVYD010000205.1:0-5062 GCA_964454415.1 uncultured Hyphomicrobiaceae bacterium
TCGCGTTCATGCTGACGAACACCTGAACCGGTCTGTCGGACACGGCCGCGACCGACGCGATCATTCCGGCCATCTGAATTTTTTCGTGCTCGCCGGAACACAAAACGATGAAAAGCGGCATGCCGCTCATTCCAAGTCCCCTCGTTTCGCACGTTGTTCATCCAACAAGACCAATGGTTTCCTCCTTCGGCGAAGCCAAAACCACGGCTTCGCGGCGCACCGTCAGCCACGCCGCGCATCGCACGGGCTCATCGGCTCGGCACGATCTGCGCAATTCGGAAATTTCGGAAGAACCCGCATCTGCTTTATCGCGCCAATCGCCAGAGGATACACACCCGGACTCTCCCGCCTTTGATCCAGCGCAATACCGACGAACTCACCGCAATACCTCAAAACCTTCGACCAAAGAATTCCAGCACATCCGAGCCTGACCAATCAATACGATATTTTCCATATTTTGCGCGGTTCGAGCATGGCGTTTCCAATTCCAACTTAATTTGAGCAAATTGTCCTATCGTTGTGGCGTTGCGCGTGATCATCCCCTTTGCCCGGCGGTCGCGGCCGATTGACCGCGAGACCTGGTCCGCACGCCTCGCCCCCGCGAGGGGAGTGGCTGGGAGATCGGTCGGGCGTGGGGCGGGGCGGCCGAACGCCCTCGCTCGCGCAGGCAAGCCGGCGCGGCGGTGCGATGATCGCCGCGGTCCTGCGCCGCGAGGGAAGCGGATGTCGCGGCGGGAGGAACTCCGCCGCGTGACCGGAACGGTCAGTCCTTGGGTTGCGGGACGATCCGGAGGTAAGGCTTGGGCGCCTTCCAGCCGCCGGGATAGGCCTTCTTGGCGTCCTCGTCGGAAACGGCCGGGACGATGATGACGTCGTCACCCTGCTGCCAGTTCACCGGCGTCGCCAGCTTGTGCTTGGCGGTGAGCTGGCAGGAGTCGAGCAGGCGCAACACCTCGTCGAAATTGCGGCCGGTGCTCATCGGATAGGAGATCATCGCCTTGATCACCTTGTCTGGACCGATGACGTAAACGTTGCGGACGGTGGCGTTGTCGACGGCCGTGCGGCCCTCGGCGCTGTCGCCGGCGTCCGCCGGAAGCATGCCGTAGAGTTTGGCGACCTTGAGGTCGGTGTCGCCGATCATCGGATAATTCGGCGCATGGCCCATGGTCTCCTCGATGTCCTTCGCCCACTGCTTGTGGTTGTCGACCGGATCGACGCTCAAGCCGACGATCTTGCATTTGCGCTTGTCGAATTCGGACTTGAGGCCCGCCATGTAACCGAGCTCGGTGGTGCAGACGGGGGTGAAATCCTTGGGGTGCGAAAACAGCACGCACCACGAATCACCCATCCAATCGTGGAAATCTATCGGACCTTCGGTCGTTTCAGCATGGAAATCGGGGGCTTTGCTACCGATATGGAGGGTCATAATTTTCTCCCAAACTCCGTTACGCGCTTGCCGCCGGCGAACGCCTTACCGGACCGGCGTCGAACGCTGTCGCATCACGCTGGCTCTGATAACAGATATAGGCGCCGTTCTATAGTCGTAAAGGGCGCCGGCGCGACGATCGGGGTGCCGTGGCGGAGATGCGCCCTCTAGGCGGCGCGGCGCCGGGGCGTGTGGGTTGGCGCTAGAAATTTCTCGAGCAATTCGCGCCGGCGCGCGTCGGCGGCTTCGGCCGAGGCGGCCTTGATGTGGCCGAAGCCGCGGATGGTCTCCGGCAGCTCGGCGAGCGCCACGGCGACGCCGATCGTATCGGCCGACAGATGCTCGGCCAGTTCGTCGAGCATGGCTTCGTAGTCGCGCAGCAGGCGGCGTTCGAGCCTGCGGTCGGCCGAGAACCGGAAGGGGTCTAGCGGTGTGCCCCGCAGCCGTCGAAGTGCTGCGAGCACTTTCAGCGCAGCCAACATCCAGGGACCGAATCGGCGCTTCCTCGGCGCTCCCGTCGCCGGATCCGTTTTCTCCAGCAGCGGCGGCGCCATGTGGAACTCCAGGTGGTAATCGCCTTCGAACTGGGCTTCGAGCTGGCGTTCGAACGACCCGTCGGTGAAAAGCCGCGCCACCTCGTATTCGTCCTTGAAGGCGAGCAGCTTGAAGTAGTTCCGCGCCACGGCCAGCGTCAGCGCGCTCGATTGCGGGGCGTGCCGGGCCTCGAGCCGGCGGACCGCCTCGACGCGGGCACGGTAACGTTCGGCATAGGCGGCGTTCTGATAGGCGGTGAGATATTGAACCCGCCGCTCGATCACGTCGTCGAGATCGGAGGAGAGACGCTGGTCGGGCAGCGCGACCACGCGCGGCCGGATGATCTCGTCGATGGTGTCGCGGTCATGGGCGGCGAGCCTGCCCCAGCGGAAGGCGCGGATGTTGCCCTCGACGGCAACGCGGTTGAGGCGGATGGCCTCCTCGAGCGCCGCCGCCGAAAGCGGAATCTGGCCGAGCTGAAGGGCATAGCCCAGCAGGAACATGTTGGCGGCGATGGTGTCGCCGATGAGGGTTCCGGCATAGTGGTGCGCGTCTATGAAGTGCGTGGCCTCGGCGCCGGCGCGCTTTTGTAGCGCGCGCTTCATCCTCTCCATCGGAAGCGCCAGATCGGGGTTATGGGTGAAATCGGCGGTCACGGCGTCGTGGCTGTTGGCGACGACCGTGGTAATCCGTTCGCGCATCGTCGCCTGCACTTTTTGCGAGGCGGCGACCACCAGGTCGCATCCCAGAACCAGATCGGCGCCCGCGACCGAGGCGCGTATCGCGCTGATCTCCGCCGGCTTTTGGGCCAATCGCACGTGAACCGTCACCGATCCTCCCTTTTGCGCCAGTCCCGCCATGTCGATGATGCCGACACCCTTGTTCTCGAGATGCCCCGCCATGCCGATCAGCGCGCCGAGGGTGACGACGCCGGTGCCCCCGATGCCGGTGATGACCATCGAATAGGGCTTGTCGAGGGCGCGCGGGGCGGGCTCCGGCAGAGCGTCCGGTCCGGGCGGTTGAATCATCTCCGCCTGGTCGCGGGAGAAGCTCTTCTTCAACTGGCCGCCATGCACGGTGACAAAGCTGGGGCAGAACCCCTTCAGACAGGAGAAATCCTTGTTGCAGGCCGACTGGTCGATGGCGCGCTTGCGGCCGAACTCGGTCTCGACCGGCATGATCGCGACGCAGTTGGATTGGATGCCGCAGTCGCCGCAGCCCTCGCAAACGAGCTCGTTGATCAGCACGCGCTTGGGGGGATCGGGATAAAGGCCGCGTTTGCGGCGGCGCCGCTTTTCGGCGGCGCAGGTCTGGTCGTAGATCAGCACCGTGACGCCCTCGATTTCGCCGAGCGCCTTCTGCACCGAATCGAGCTCGTCCCTGTGATGCACGGTGGTCCCGGCGGGGAACTGGGCATCGTCGGGATATTTGTCCGGCTCGTCGGAGACCACCACCACGCGCCTGGCGCCCTCGGCGGCGAGCTGGCGGGCAATCTGGGGAACGCTGGGAGAGCCCTCGGGCGCCTGGCCGCCGGTCATCGCGACGGCGTCGTTGTAGAGCAGCTTGAAGGTGACGTTGGTGCCGGCGGCGACCGCGGCGCGGATCGCGAGCGAGCCCGAATGGACATAGGTGCCGTCGCCGATGTTCTGGAAGACGTGGGGCCGCGTCGAGAACGGCGCTTCGCCGATCCAGTTGGCGCCCTCGCCGCCCATCTGCGTGAACCCTTCGGTCGAGCGGTCCATCCACTGCACCATGTAATGGCAACCGATGCCGGCATAGGCGCGCGCGCCGTCGGGCACGATGGTCGAGCTGTTGTGCGGACAGCCGGCGCAGAAATAGGGCACGCGGGTGGTGATGTCCTCCGCGTCGCGGGCACGCGCCGCCGCCGCGGCCAAATCTTCGATCCGGCGCGAGAGCTCGCCGCCATTGTGGCGCGATGCGATGCGCTCGCCGATGGACAGCGCGACCTCCACCGGCTCCAGCGCGCCATGGGCCGGGAACAGCATCTCTCCCCGCTCGTTGCGCTTGCCCAGGACGACGGGGGCGTTGCTCCGCCCGTAGAGCTGCTCCTTGAGCTGGGTCTCGATGAGCGAGCGTTTCTCCTCGACGACGATGATGCACTCTAGCCCCTTGGCGAACCGCTCCACGCCTTCGGGCTCGAGCGGCCAGGTGACCGCGACCTTGTAAAGCCGCAGCCCCAGATTGACGGCCTTGACCTCGTCGATGCCGAGCAGGTCGAGCGCCTCGGCGACGTCGAGATAGCTCTTACCGGCGGTGATGATGCCGATTTTGGGCTTGCATCCGCCCTTCCACAGGATCCGGTCGAGCCCGTTCGCCCGGGTGAAGGCCAGGATGGCCGGCCGCTTGAACTCGTGCAGCCGTTTTTCCTTGGCCAGCGCCGCATCCCCCAACCGGATGTTGAGACCGCCGGGCGGCATGTCGAAATCGTCCGGGGTGACGATCTTGATGCGGTCGAGGCCGGCGTCGATCGAGGCGGTCTGCTCGACGTTGTCCTTGACGCATTTGAGGCCGGTCCAGACGCTGGCATAGCGCGAGAGCGCCCAGCCATAGAGCCCGTAATCGATGATCTCCTGGACGCCCGCGGGATTGAGCACGGGCATCATGGCGTCGACGAAGGCGAATTCCGACTGGTGCGCCGAGGTGGAGGATTCGCAGGTGTGGTCGTCGCCCATCAGCGCCAGGACGCCGCCATATTTGGAGGTGCCCGCGTGATTGGCGTGGCGGAAGACGTCGCCCGACCGGTCGACGCCCGGCCCCTTGCCATACCAGATGCAGAAGACGCCGTCATATTTGCCCTCGCCGCGCAGCTCGGCCTGTTGGGCGCCCCAAATGGCGGTCGCCGCCAGGTCCTCGTTAAGCCCCGGATTGAACAGGATGTTGGCGGCTTCCAATTGCGTGCGGGCGCGCTCGATCTGCTGGTCCAAGCCGCCCAGCGGCGAGCCGCGATAGCCGGTGATGTAGCCCGCCGTGTTGCGGCCGGCGCGCTTGTCGAGCGCATGCTGCATCAGGGCCAGGCGGACGACCGCCTGGGTGCCGCTCACGAAGATTCGGTCTTGGCCGAGGTCGTATTTGTCGTCGAGG
>CAYVYD010000206.1:0-5004 GCA_964454415.1 uncultured Hyphomicrobiaceae bacterium
GGCCGATGTGCGCTCCGGAATGCCTCGAAGCCGTGTGCCGCGAGATCAACCGCAGGCACCTGCTGAAGGGCGCGCTCGCCGGCGGCGCGGCGATCGCGGCGGCGGCCGCGCCGAGACCCGCCGCCGCGCGGCGGACGCCGGTGATCGCCAACAGGGTAGTCGACCTGACCCACACCATAACGCCCGACTTTCCCACCTTCGGCGGCGGCCGGCAGCTCGAGGTCGAGACCCTCACAAGCCTCGAGAAGGACGGCTACAATTCCAACAGGTGGATGCTCTACGAGCACACCGGCACCCATATCGACGCGCCGCTCCATTTCTCCGCCAAGGGAGCGAGCGCCGACCGCATTCCCGCCGACCGGCTGGTGGCACCGCTGGTGGTGATCGATATCCGCCAGCGCGCCCAGACGGACGCCGACGCGGAGCTGACGCCGGACGACGTCAAGGCGTGGATCGAGGCCAATGGCCCCATTCCGCAGGCCGCCTGCGTGGCGATGAATTCGGGCTGGGACCGGCACGTGGCCTCGGCCAAGTTCCGCAACGCCGACGGCCAGGGCGTGATGCACTTTCCGGGGTTTCATGGAGAGGCGGCCAAGATGCTGCTGGAGGAGGCCGACATCGTCGGCATCGCCACCGATACGCTCTCGCTCGACCGGGGCCAATCGAAGGACTTCGCGACCCATTTGACGGTGCTGCCGGCCGGCAAATGGGGGCTCGAAAACGTCGCCAACCTTTCGAGCGTTCCGGTCAAGGGGGCGACGATCGTCGCCGGCGCGCCCAAGCTCGAGAACGCGACCGGAGGTCCCGCGCGGGTGATGGCGCTGATGTAGCGGGCGGCGGCGCCCGCCTCACGGGGCCGTTTCCCGCTCCAGCGTATCGACGATGGCGCGCAGCTCCTCGGCAAGCTGGCGGGAGGGGCAGTCGCCGGCGCAGCGCTCGAGAAAGATCTCGGCCAAGGCGTTGTAATACCAGAGCGTCTGTTCGCGCGGTCGGCGGAAGCGGTCCCAAACCTTGTCGCCCACTCCCTGTTTGCGGAAGTCGCGCAAGGTCGCGCGGGCGTTGTGGACCTTGTCGGCGAGCGACACCAGTACGCTTTCCTCGGGATGGGTCTTCAAAGCCTTCAGATACGCCTCCTTGCGCTCCCTCCAGGGCAGCGTGTCCTCGCGGCCGTCGATGATGTTGTCGGAGAGATGCTCGACGATGCGGGCGACGCGCCCGCCGAACCGGGCCTCGATGTCGGCGAGGCGGGCGAGACCGCCATGGTCTTCGACGGCGTCGTGCAGCAGGGCCGCGACCGCCTGGTCCTCGTCGCCACCATATTCGATCAGCGTGGCGGCGACGGCCATCAGATGGGCGATGTAAGGCGACTGGGTGCCCTTGCGCAACTGGCCGCCATGGACCTGGGAGGCGTAGAGAAACGCCCGCTCGAAGCGGTGGGTGAGATGGGTCATCGCGGGTCCGTTCGCCGGCTCCGGCCGCCGCCTGGCGCCCGAGGTTCACAAACGGTCAAGCGGTCTTGATCTCGCGCAAGTGGAGCTCCTCGATCATCGCCTCGCGCATCCTATACTTCTGCGGCTTGCCGGTGACGGTTAGCGGCAGCTCGTCGACGAAGCGGATGTAGCGCGGGATCTTGAAATGGGCGATCTGACCCTTGCAGAACGCCTTGATCTCGGTCTCACTGGCTTGCTCACCGGGTTTGAGCACGATCCAGGCGCAAAGCTCCTCGCCGAATTTCTCGTCCGGAACGCCAAACACCTGGACCGCCTGGATCTTGGGATGGCGGTAGAGGAAATCCTCGATCTCCTTGGGGAACAGGTTCTCGCCGCCGCGGATCACCATATCCTTGAGCCGGCCGACGATGTTGAGATAGCCCTCCTCGTCGAGACGTCCGAGATCGCCGGTATGAATCCACCCTTCCCCGTCGATGGTTTCGCGGGTGCGCTTCTCGTCGCCCCAATAGCCCGCCATCACCAGATAGCCGCGGGTGCAGATCTCGCCGTCGGTTCCGACCGGTACGGCGCGCCCCTCCAGGTCGATGATCTTGGCCTCGACATGGGAGTGGACGCGGCCCACGGTGGTGACGCGCTTCTCGATCGGGTCGCTCGGGCTCGACTGGAAGGAGACGGGGCTCGTCTCGGTCATGCCATAGGCGATGGTGACCTCCGACATGTTCATGTCGGAGATGACGCGACGCATCACCTCGATGGGGCACGGCGAGCCGGCCATGATGCCGGTGCGCAGGCTAGAGCAGTCGAATTTGCCGAAGTCGGGATGATCGAGCTCGGCGACGAACATGGTGGGGACGCCGTAAAGGGCGGTGCAGCGTTCGCGGTCGATGGCGGCGAGCGTGCTGCCGGGCTCGAACATCTCGGACGGAAAAATCATCGCAGCGCCGGTGTTCACGCAGGCGAGCACGCCCATGACCATGCCGAAGCAGTGGTAGAGCGGCACCGGTATGCAAAGGCGGTCGCTGGGGCCGAGATTCATCGCCCTGGCGACGAAATAGGCGTTGTTGACGATGTTGCGGTGGGTCAGCGTCGCCCCCTTGGGCGTGCCCGTGGTGCCGCTGGTGAACTGGACGTTGATCGGCTCGTTGGGATCCAGACCCGCGGTGATCTCGTCAAGCGTGGCGGCCGCCACCTCCCCGCCGCGCTCGACCACCTCGGCGAAGCGCAACATGCCCGGCACGTCCTCCTCGCCCATCTGGATCACCGTCTTCAGATGCGGCAGCTTGGCGGCTTCCAGGGCACCGGGCCGGCACGAGGCGAGCTCCCGCGCGAGGGCTTGCAGCATCGCGACGTAATCGCTCGTCTTGAAGCGCGTGGCCGTGACCAGCGCCTTGCACTCCACTCTGTTGAGCGCGAAGTCGAGCTCGGCCAGACGGTAGGCGGGATTGATGTTGACCAGGATGATGCCGAGGCGGGCAGTGGCGAGCTGGGTCAGCAGCCATTCCAGGCGGTTCGGCGACCAGATGCCGACGCGCTCGCCCTTGCGCAGTCCCAGGGCGTGCAGCCCGCCTGCCAGGCGGTCGGCGCGGGCGGCGAGCTCGGCCCAGGTGAGGCGGATGTCCTGGGCGCAGAAGACCGCGGCATCGTTTGCGGCGTGTTCGTGAGCGGTTTTCGCGAAGACCTGCGGGATGGTCGCCTCGATCAACGGCTCGGAGGTGTCGCCGACGACGAGGGACGGGTTGCCGGTCGGAGCGGTCATGGTGGCCCTCGCTATGCCGGTTGAGCGGCCGCCGGTTCCGCTTTTCCATCGGCCTCGCCCTCGGCGAGGACGCCGGTGACCAGGTGCCGCACGAGACGCTTGCCGAGTGCGATGATCGTGAGCGTCGGCGGGCGGACCAGCGCGTCGGGAAACGTGCTCGCGTCACAAACGTAGAGATTGTCGAACTTGGTCTTGAGGTCGCCGTCGATGTGCTCGCCGATCCGCACCGTGCCGCAGGGATGGGTGCCGCGCGGCGGGTTCCAGAAGATCGAGTCCGGATCGCAGCCCGCCTTGATCAGGATGTCCTTGCAGACCATGAAGCCCTGATTGGAGAGCCGCCAGTCCGACTCCGTCAGCGGCATGCTGATCTGACCGTCCGGCGCGACGTAACCCTTCAAGGGCTCCTTGATCTTCAGCATGATGCCCATCATGCGCGGGAACTTGCCGATCTTGTGCCAGTGCTTCGAGCCCATCAAAAGCTGCTGCAAAGAGAACAGTCCCCAGGGCTGCACCAGGGAGGAATACATCAGACCCGCATCGTCGTCGCAGTAGCTCATCGTCATCGGCGTCTCGTCCGCGTTGCCGCGTTCCTTGGAGACGCCGAAGATGACGAAATTGGTGTCGACGGCGAGCTTGTTGCCGGCGTCCCTGATCCCCGAGTTCTGCAGAATGCGGGGCGAGCCGATGCCGCCCGCCGATATGATGACGCTGTCGGCGCGGAGCTCGAACGGCTTGCCGGCAAGCCTGCCGCGGACGCCGGTGGCGGCGCCGTTCTCGATGATCGCCTCGCGCACGCTGCACCCGGTCAAGAGCCGGGCGCCCGCCTCGATCGCCTGATCCATGTAGTCGTTGGCCGTCCATTTGCCGCCGCAACGGCAGCCATACATGCACTTGGCGCCGCAGTCATACGCATTGGGGCAGCGGCTAGGATCGTTGAACTTGGGCTGGGGATACCATTCCTGGCCGAGGCTCCGCGCCGCTTCGGCGATCTTCTGGGAAACGCGGCCCATATGCGCCTCGGGCATCGGCGCAATGTTGAGCTCGTCGATGGTCTCCTCGATCTCCTGACCGAGGTTGATGCCGGTGCGGTCCTGCCACCAATCGGGCGGTTCCGAGGCGGCGCCCGCGAACATATTGGTGGCGCCGCCGGTCGCCATCGGGCGGACGATGGCGACGCCCTCCTTGGAGCGCAAGAAGCCGCTGCGCTCGGTGTAGACCATCGGACCGATGGGCGTGCCGTAATACCAGCGGCCGCGATGGTCCTTGCCGGCTTCCAGCATCACGACGCGCTTGCCGGCCCGCGCCAGACCGCGGGCGACGGTGGCGCCGCCCGGCCCGGTGCCGACGACGACGGCGTCGAGATCGCCCAATTCCTTGGCGACGTCGGCGGGATCGGCGGCCCGAGTGCTGCGCCCCGCGCCGCTGAACAAGGGTTCGATCATCGACTGGACGGCGTCCCTGAACGAGGCGGCGCCCGTGGCGTCCAAGGCCTGCTGTTGCATGACGTTTCCTCTCGACACGCGCCCGTCGCGCCCGATGGCGGGCGTGGGCCGGACCGCGCGGCTTTTCTCCTCTTTATCATGGCACAACCGCAGACGTGCCCCTAGGCCCTTGGCGCGGCCGGCGTGCCAGGCGCTGTTGCCGAACTATCACAACGGCCCGCAAAAATGGCGCAATCGCCGCGGCCGGCCTTGACGGCTCCAAAACGTCCCCACTAGCCTTAAGGATGCGATGGTTCCGCAACGGATTCATGATCCCGCGCGGTGAAGAGGGAACGCGGTGAGAGGTTGCAAGGAC
>CAYVYD010000207.1:0-4992 GCA_964454415.1 uncultured Hyphomicrobiaceae bacterium
GCCGAGGGCGTGCCGCAAACCTCCTTCCAAGGCAAGTCCCTGACCGACCGCCTGAACGATTTAATCGCCGCGGGCGCCAAGGCGATCGTCTGCCGGATGTGCATGGAAGGCCACGGCATGACCGAGCCGAACCTCGTGAAGGGCGCGGTTTCCAGCAACCCGGAGCTGGTGCACGGATATCTCTTCGATCCCGCCTACAAGGTGATGACCTGGTAGAGCCGCGCAGAATCAAGAACCGAACCCAAATCGCCGGCCGCCGTCCGGATTCAAGCCGGGCGGCGGCCGGCGTTCCCAAACGTCATCCGTGGATCACGGGCGGTCCGCATTCGGCATCCCTTCACCGGATGCGGTAGGCTTGATGGCAGGCGTTGCAAGCAGCCGTGATTTCCTGGAGGGCATGATAGACATCGCGCTGGGCTTGCTTGCTCGGTTCCAGCTCGGCGTTTTGCGCGACAATCACGAATTTGCTGGCGGCGCGATGCATCTGGGTACCGAGGGCCCTCATCCCCTCCGGCATGGCAGGAGCCATATGCTCCGCCCCGTGCAGCGATAGGGACGACATCCCCAGACGCTTTTCGGCAATCTCCGTGGCGGTGCCGATATTGCCTTCGGCGAGGGCGGCCAACATCTCGTCGAGGGCGGCGAGATGATCGCGCATGTTGCGAAGCATGTGTTCCTGCATCGCCGGCGGCAGTTTCACCAGTTCACGATCATCCTCGGCCGCTCCGACCGGGCAGGACGCCAAACGACCGACCGCAACCGCCACGGCAACACATAGAAAGACGGACCAGATGACGCGCATGAATGTCTCCCCTTCGTCTTGGATATCGCCGCGGCTCGAATTGCCGGCTCAACCCGACCTCATGCCCGCCCAATCGATGCACGTCGATCGGTCTTGGAATGCCATTCATACCAATATGTCATAGTCCGGACTCGCTAACTTTCATCAATTTGTCGGCTATGTCGCGTGAACGGAGATCGATCGTGGTCCGTTGCAATGCCAGTTTGGGTCATGAGCGGGACGCGCAGGGCTAACAGCCATTCCCACTTCCCACCCCAAAAGGCAGGCGACCGCCTCGAAGCCGACCCCGCGCGCAAGCGGAAGTCATGAGCCGCCCGCGCGAGCTTGAGCACGCACTTTTTCGACGCCCAGTCGGCGCGGCGCTCGAGCGGGCCTTCCGCGACATCGCCCTCGACCTCAAGCGGTTCAGGCTCTCCAAGTAACCCGTTTCGGCACTCTCCCCCGACTGACAAGGGCGCGGCTCGACACCGCGTCCATTTCCTTGGAAAGCGGGCGTTCGGGATTAGACTACGATCCCCTTGTGGGACACCGGATCGCGGGCCTAGTCTCGCGATGGCCCCCGCGAAATCGGGGCCGCTTCATCACTCAACGGGAGACTAATATGGGCCGTGCATTATTGCTCGCAATCGGTGGCTTGTTCCTGGCATTCGCCTCGACTACGGCTTTTGCCGCCTGTCCGGTCGGCAAGGGCGAGGGCGATACCTGGTGCGAAAACGGTTACAAGTGGAAATGCGAGCGGTGCGGATCGGAGTATTGTTCGATCATGCAGCCGGGGAGCTGCCACAAGGACGAGGCGCCGGCGGGGCGCGAAAACGACGCCAAGCTTGACATTTCGCGTCTGCTGAAACCGGCATCGCTCGCGGCCAGGGGCGATGCGGCCTATTCGCCGCGCCGGTAGCCGCGATACGGGGCGATCGGGGCGCCACTGGCGCCGGCTGGAAGGAAAAGGGCGCGGCCGGAGGCCGCGCCCTCTTTGTTTTTGGCGGGGCGGGGCACGCGGCCGGATATGGCTTGAGCCGCGCGCCGCCCCGCCGGGGCAAACGGGTCCGTCAGGCGGGCGGCATGGCCGCGCCCGCGCCGCCGGCGCCAGCGGCAAGGATCTGAATCAGGATCATCACCTCGGCGGCAACGCCGGTGAAGAAGGCGAGGGTCCGCAGCACGGGGATGCCGAGCATGTGGACCCCAGCCTGCACCACGCGGGCGAAGAAGAAGATCATCGCCCAAAACGCGACCACCGGGTTCGATCCGCCATAGACCAGCCAGGAGACGAGCACCAGCACCGCGAAGGGCGCCAGGTTCTCCACCAGGTTCATGTGGGAGCGGTAGACGCGGCTGGCCCAGGGCGGCAGCGGCTCGTCGCCGGGCGTGGGATAGGCGAGGGTGCGCGCCACGCCCCAGGTCATGAAGTAGCTGAGCGCGGTCGGCAGGAAGAGAAGCACGCAGAACACCGCCGTGTAGACCAGCCAATGGAGCTCGGTCATGTCATCCTCCTCGAATGGTTCCGGGTCTAGCGATAGGGGAGAAGTCTAGCCGATTTAGAACGATCGTTCAAAATAAATAAGCGGTTACGTCAAATGTCCCATGGCGTCGTCGATGACGGCGCCGAGCAGCGCTTCCTCGGGGCGGCTGCGGGTGAGCACGACCATGCCGAGCAGCGAGGCCAACAGCCCGCCTGCGGCCTCCCGCGCCTTGACGCGGGCGGCGATCTCGCCCCGGGCGCGCCCCTGCTCGATCATGCGGGCGAAGAAGGTCTCGATCCGATGCTGCGCGCCGGCGACGATCTCACGCACCTCGCCGTCATGGGCGGCGAGCTCCAGCGTGCTGTTGGCGATCAGGCAGCCGCGCGCCGGGCGCCCCCGCCTGGCCGGTTCCGCGAACAGCTCAAAGACGCTGCGGATGGCGTCCCGCGGCTCCAGCCGCGCCTCCAAATCGGCGAGGGTGCGGGAGAGCACGGTCTCTTCGTAGCGGCGGAGCGCGGCGAGAAACAGCGCGCGCTTGTCGCCGTAGGTCGCATAGAGACTGCCGCGGTTGACGCCGGTGCATTCGACCAGGTCCTGCACCGAGGTCGCTTCGTAACCGCGCTCCCAGAACGCCTCCATGACGCTGTCGAGCACGTCGTCGACGTCGAACTGCTTTTGCAACGGCATGGACCATCCTACGCAGGAATCGCCGGTTTTAGAACGGTCATTCTGGGAAATTTTATGACGCCGGCGGCGGGGGACGCGCGGCCGGCGGGCGCGGAAAAGCCGGGGTCACGCCGCGCTCGTCGCACGTGCCCGTTGGCGTCCGGTGGGGGAGGGTTCGCGCGCCAGGACGACCCGGTTCCGCCCGGTTTCCTTGGCCCGGTAAAGGGCTTCGTCGGCGGCCTTGACGAATTCGCGCGGCGTCAGCGCGCGCGGCCTACGGCTGGCGCAGCCGATGCTGACGGTGACGCCGGATTTGACCGGCAAGGCGCGATCGAAGCGGTGCCGCTCGACGGTATCGCGCAACCGGTCGGCGATGGCCGCGGCGCTCACGGCGCCGGTTTCGGGGAGGATGATCGCGAATTCCTCGCCGCCGTAGCGGGCCACCACGTCGCCCGGGCGCGATGCCTTGGTCAACAGGCGGACCACCTCCTGCAGCACGCGGTCGCCGGTCTGATGACCGTGCTCGTCATTGACGCGCTTGAAGAAGTCGACATCGACCATCAGCAGGGACAGCGGCCTGTGATGACGGTCGGCGCTCTTGCACTCCGCCGCCAGGCGCTCCTCGAAGGCGGCCCGGTTCAAGGATCCGGTGAGGCCGTCATGGGTCGAGCAGCGCTCGAGCTCCTGGTAGGTGCTCTGCAGGGCCGCGGCGGCGGCGTTGAACGCCTTGCCGAGCTCGCCCAGCTCGTCCTCCATATTGGCGAGCTTGACGCGGTGGGAGAGGTCGCCCTTTTCGAGCCAGCCGGCGGCGACCCGCAAGCGGCCGATGGGCTGGAGGATGGAGCGGCCAATGAGAATGGCGGCCGCCGTCAGAAACACGCAGCCGACGACCGCCGCGGTGATGGTGAGGAAATAGAACCGACGGGCGAAGTCATCGCTGGCCACGACCTGCTGCCGCATTTCGCTCATGACGCTCTGATGGAAGTCCGATACCTCGTTATGGGCGCGTTCCAGGCTGGCGACCAGGCGCGACATTTCCCGCGCCGCATCCGCCGTGCCGGGCGCGAAACGGAAGGCCGATCGGGCCACCTCGCGCGACTTCAGCCAGGCGGCGTAACCGTCGGCGATCGCCGGCGCTTCGCCTTGGCCCCGGGCCAGCGCCCCGGCGATCCCGAAGCGGCGGCGCGTCCTGCGCGCCTCGAGATAATTCAGCTGCTGGAACCGCCGGTCCACCTCCTCGGCGAGCCGGCCGAATCTCGCGGCCGCGCCCGCATCGCGCTTGATGACGTAGCTGCTCGCCAGACGCTCCGCCTGGCGCAGCGAAACCTGGAGGTCATAGCAAAGCACCATGTCGCCAGAGGCCATGGCCACGGCGCGGTGCAGGCTGTCGAGCAAAAGCTGACCCGACAGCAGGGCGATCCCGGCCATCAGGCCCAGCCCGATGAGCGCCACCGACAGGGCGATCCCAATCCGGGCGCGAATCGAGCGGCGCATGGGCTCCGCGATCATCGACCAGAGATCCCGGCCCGAGCCGCCGGGCGCCGCGGGCGGGCGGGCGATAGTTTCGCGATTATCGGCCGCGCCGCGATCGGCAGCGCCCGGATCATCCAAGTTTTTCATTCCCGCCCATGCCGCCGGTGAACGTCAAAGCCGTTGATGTGCAATCGGGCGGCAGGGTGCCACAAAAGGCTTTTGCCAGCGGTAATTCGGGCGGCTGCGTTTGAATCGAGTTCGACGCAAATTTTCCGAAATTTCGTATAAAATTTTAGCGATCCGCGGCGATCGTTCGCCGGCTCGCGGCATCAATCCGGCGGCGGATAGCCGCTCCCGGCGAGAAACCGCCGCAGGGCGTCGGGATAGCTTAATTCGAGCATCTTGCCCGGACAGTTCCGCTCTTTGTCGTAATCGACCGAGCAATCCTCGAGCCCCCAATCGGACGTGCGGTCGTAATGCTTCAGAATGAAGGCCCAGACACCCTCTCCCTCGCCCAACAGGATCTTCTGGGCGATGTAGCCGGCGAGATAGGCGTTGGGATAGAGCGGGTCGCCGACGCGCTCGATCATG
>CAYVYD010000208.1:0-4940 GCA_964454415.1 uncultured Hyphomicrobiaceae bacterium
CGCCCGCCACCGCCGCCAATGCCGCCGCCGCGATGCAAGTGCCGAAGACTTGTTTCATTTCCCCAACCGGCCACCCCCGCGGCCGTCCCCTGTGTTGTTTTGCCGCCCGTTGCGCGCGGCTTCCGCGCTATTCATGGCTCCTCAACCTAGTTCCCAATTCCGAGATTGCCGGTGCCGCCGGCCGTGCCGCCCGTCCCCGCCGGTGCCGGCCCGGTGCCGGCGAGCCCGCCGACGAGCCCGCCGCCGGGCAGGCCCTGCGTCTCCTTCGCGAGGCCGCTCCATGGGCGCGCGCCGGCCTCCTCGCCATCGTCCCCGGTCCCGGCCGGTTGGGCGCCTGCAAGGGGCCAGTCGCCGGGCAATATCTCGTCGGGCAACATGGGTTGCGGCGCAAGCGCGTCCGGCACCGCTTCGCCGGGCCACTCCAGACCTGCCGTCCCGGGGTCCCATTGCAGCGCCAGGGCGGGCTCCGAGTCGCCGCTCCGCGCCGCGGCCTCGGGCGGCGGGGCCGGACGGGCCGCGCGCCGGCCCGAATACCACTCTTCCGTCCCCGGCGTCGCGGCTCCGGGCGGGTGCGAAGCATTCTCGCCCGCCGCCGCCTTGTCCTCGAAGCCGCTGGTCTCCGCCGCCGCTTGGCCGCCGGCTTGCGGGGCGGCCGCCGTGGGGCCGGGATCGAGCGTCAACCCCGGCGCCGGATCGCCGCCGGGCGCCGGGCTCTCCAGGCCATTGATGGCGGCGAAGGCGCCGGCCGCGAGCGCGAGCGCCATCGCCGGAAGCCATCGTTTCATGCCGAACTTCCCCTCATGCGGCCCAAGTCTTTGCGATCAAGATGGCGATTATGCGGCTGATGGACCCGCGAGGGCCGCCGGCCGCGCGACTCACTGTTGCGCGGGCGTGAAGATCAGGAAGTTCTGCCGCGGCAGGAAGTCGTGGGCTTGGGCGAGCCGGTAGCCAGCCGCCGTCATCTCCTGTTCGATCTGCGCGCGGGGAATCCGCATGTGGCGCGGCGCGCCGGCTGGCGAATCGAGCCGGAAGTCGATGATCGCGACGCGTCCGCCGGGCTTGAGCGAGGCCTTGAGGCCGCGGAAATAGGCGCTGCGGCCGCCGATGTGGTGATAGGTGTCGACCAGCAGGACCAGGTCAGCCTTCTCCGGCAGGTTGGGCGAGGCGGCGCCGGCGTGGACGGCGGCGAGATTGGCGAGCCCCTCGGCCCGGGCGCGCTGCTCGAGATAGGCCACCATGTCCTCGGAGATGTCGGCGGCGAGCACCTCGCCCTGGGGCACCGCGCGGGCCAGCCGCACGGAGAAATAGCCGGTGCCGGCGCCCACGTCGGCGACCACGTCGGTAGGCTTCAAGGCGAGCGCGGCGACCACCTCGTCGGGCTTCTGCCATTGGTCGCGCGCGGGATCGTCGAACACCTTGGCCCAGCGCTCGGCGTCGGTGAAGCCGTGCGGACCGTGTGCGGCCGGCGGCGCGTGCGTGCCCGAAGGTTGCTGCTCCTGCGCCAATGCCGGCGCGGTCAACAGCCCCGCACCCAGCGCCAATGCCCGGATCTGTCTCGCCACGCCCACCCCATCGCTCCCTTGTTGGTCCCGCGGCGGATGCGCCCGCCGCGCCGCGTTGTCCACGGCTGCGGACCATGCCGGATTTTGGCCGGCGTTTCATCCCCGCAATCCGTCGCGCGAAAGCTGAATGGTGATTGTCGGCGTGCGGACGCCATTTCCTGCTAGGCTGGCTGCCAATCAACGGCGCGCCGCGGCACCGGCAATAATATTTGGAGGGGAACGTGGAAACGGAAGTCAAGGTCGCGATCCTCCAGAGACCGCCGGTGCTGCTCGACCTTAAGGCCACCATGGAGAGGGCGCTCCAATCGATCGAGGAGGTGGTCGCCGAAGGCGCCGGACTCATCGTCTTTCCCGAGGCCTATTTCCCGGGCTATCCCACATGGATTTGGCGGCTGCGGCCCGGCGGCGACATGGCGTTGGGCAGCGCCATTCACGCCCGCCTGCGCGACAACGCCGTCGACATCGCAGCCGGGGGGCTCGCCCCCCTTTGCGAGGCGGCCGCCGAGCACGGCGTCGTCGTGGTCGCCGGCCTCAACGAGATCGATTCCGAATTCAGCGGCACCACGCTGTTCAACACCGTCGTCGTCATCGGGCCAGACGGTGCCATCCTCAACCGCCACCGCAAGCTGATGCCGACCAATCCGGAGCGGATGGTGTGGGGCTTTGGCGACGGCAGCGGCCTCAAGGTCGTCGAGACGCCGGTGGGGCGCATCGGCTGCCTGATCTGTTGGGAGAGCTACATGCCGCTCGCCCGCTACGCGCTTTACGCGCAGAACATCGAGGTCTATGTCGCGCCGACCTGGGAGTGCGGCGAGACCTGGGTCTCCTCCATGAACCACATCGCCAGGGAAGGCGGCTGCTGGGTGCTCTCCACCGCCACCGCGCTGCAGGGCGGCGACGTGCCGGAAGATTTTCCCGGCCGCGGCGACTTGTTCCAGGACGAGGAGGAGTGGATCAATTCGGGCGATGCGGTCGTGGTCAAGCCGTTCGGCGGCGTGGTGGCCGGCCCGCTGCACAACGAGAAGGGCACGCTTTACGCGGCCATCGACCTCGAGGCGGCGCGCCGGTCGCGCAAATCGCTCGACGTGGCGGGGCATTACGGCCGCCCGGACATCTTTCATTTCGAGGTCGACCGGCGCCCGCGCCCACCGCTCGCCTTCATCGACCAGGCTTGAGCGGGCTCCGGCGGCGGCGCGGCTGGCCGGGCTGGCGGTCATGACTGCGGTCAATGGAAACCGCGGCCCGGTATGGCCATACTGTGAGGGGCGGCGAGCGGAGCCGCGCCGCCGAATGCGAGGAGTGACGACATGGTTGAAGACACCGTCCGGACGCGGACGCGAAGCGAGGCCCTGCGCTGGCTGGGACTGGTCTACGGTCTTTCCGCCTTGCCGCTGTCGCTTGCGGTGTGGGCCTATTGGGCGGTGTTTCTCGCCAATCTGCCGCCGCGCGAGACGCCGTGGATCGAGCCGACGGTGAGCGTCGGGCCGGCGCTTGATCCGCTCCCGGCGCTCGCGGTCGATCTCGGCCTGATTCTGCTCTTCGGCCTCCAGCACTCGCTGATGGCGCGGCGCGGCGTCAAGCACCGGATCGGCCGCTTCGTGGCGCCCGACCTGGAGCGCGCCACCTATGTGCACGCCTCCAACGCCGTCTTCCTGTTGCTGCTGGTGGCGTGGCAACCGGTGCCGATCACGCTTTGGGACGCGGGCGACGGGCCGCTCGAGGACGCCGTTTGGGCGGTCTATGCGCTCGGCTGGGGGGTGCTGATCTCTTCCCTCGTCGCCATCGACGCGGCCGAGTTGCTGGGCGCGCGCCAGGCCTGGGCCTGGTTCCGCGGCCGCCCGCACGAGCCGCTTCCGCTCAAGATGCGCTGGCCCTATAGCCAGGTCCGCCATCCGCTTTATCTGGGCGTGCTGATCATCTGCTGGGCGGCGCCCTACATGACGGCGGGCCATCTGCTGTTCGCCGCCGCCTTCACGGCCTATGTGGCGATCGGCATCCGGTACGAGGAGCGGGACCTGCTCCGCAATGGCGGCGGGTCCTATAGCTCCTACCGGCGGGCCGTGCCCGCGCTGCTGCCGAAATTGTGGAAATAGGGTGTGGAGCCGGCCGGGGGCCTAAGCCGCGCCGGCCGGATCCGGGAAGGGCGCCGGGGCCGCGCGCGGCGGCCCCGGGGTTGATCCTGGCTTAGGTTGAGGCCTCATAAATAGCGCGCGATTCCGTTTGGTTTCGAGGGCGCGGCCGCCGTTGCGCCCGAAGGCGTTGGAAATGCTCGAAAATCGGTTGGTCCGGTCCAAATGGATGGTTTCCATCCGTTTGGCCAAGCCGGCCCACGAGCCTTAATCCGGCGGGGCGATTTACCAGCCGGATGGATACCCATCCGGCTGGATCGCGCCGCGGCGATTTCCTTCGCCTTGCCGCCTGTTCGGGCGCAAAATCAGCCCGCGCGGAATGGGCGCTATTTATGAGTTCTCAACCAAGGCCCGGCTCAGCGAGCCGCCGCCCTCATTGTATTTGTCCATGGAGGACCCGAAGGCCGGGGCACCGGCCGCGATGCCGATGACGATCTGGTTCCAAAGGGCGTCCCTCACGCCGCCTCGCCGCGGCCCGCCCGGCCTACCGGGCCGCGCCGAGCCGGCGGCCCGTGAGCGCCATCGAGACGAAGCTCCAGCCGCCCATGATGAACTTGATGCCGATCAAGAGGCCGATCGCCCACAGGGCCGAGCTCGGCAGCTCGGCCCAGATCAAGAGACCCACGGCCAGCGAGGCGATGCCGCTCGCCAGCACCCAGCCCCAACCCGAAGCCGGGCGCAGCCGGAAGGCGAGCGCGCCTTCGAACAGGCCGGTGGCGACGAACAGGGCGATCAGCAGCAAGGTGAGCGTGAACATGCCCGTCAAGGGAGCGCTCACCAGGGCGATGCCGGCGAGCACGTAGAGCACGCCGATCAGCAGATCCAGAAGGAACCCGCCCCAGCTCTTGACGCGGAAGGCGTGGACCGACTGCGCCACGCCGCTCAGCAGGATCAGCCAGCCGAAGAATTGCTCGGCGGCGAGCGTCATGGTCAGCGGGAATATGATCGCGATCAGGCCCACCACGATGAGCACGATGCCGAGGGCGAGAAACCACCCCCATTCATCGGCGACCGTCCGCAGCATGTCCTTGACGCGCCTCTCAATACCCTTCGAAGTGACCTCGGCGTTCATGATCGAAGCTCCATCTCAACCCGGTTTCGGTTTGCAACTTGGACTTGCATGATAGGCGAATTACCCGGTGGCGGCCATCGCGGCGAAAGCCGCCGGGGCGCGGCACCCGCGGCGCCTAGAGGCCCGGCATGGAAAGGTAGCCGGGCAGCGCCTTGAAGCGGGCGATCCAGCCTTGCA
>CAYVYD010000209.1:0-4926 GCA_964454415.1 uncultured Hyphomicrobiaceae bacterium
ACGGCCGAGGCGAGCGCTGAAATGACGGAGAATCGCAGCGAGCGCCGCGAGGCGGATTGCAGACCGATTTGAATGGGTTCGGGGAGCCTGCGCATCAGCTGACGGCCGCGTTCGGGCAGCGCTATGAGCGCCCGCCCTCTTTCAGGCAGCTTGATGAGGTCGCGTACCATTGTTTTCCATCGCGGACGACGGGTTTGCGCCCGGCACCTCGCACGCTGCCGACTGCCGCAGGCCTATAGCCCCTCTCCTCGACCGCCTTGATTTTGAAAAGAAATTACCGGTCGTCACCCGCCGCCCGTTTCTCCCTCCGCGGCGTCGTTGGGCCCTTCAGGTTTACGACTGTCCCCTGATCATCATACACATCATCCAGGACCGCGCGCACCCGGTCCGGACTTCACGCATTAGGTGACTGGCGTATAGATGAAAATCGACAAAAGGAAGGCGATACGATGCTTCAGGAGGGGGATCCCGCGCCCGATTTTTCGCTGCCTGCCGATGGCGGGCAAAGGGTCGCTCTGAGCGCTCTCAAGGGGGCGCCCGTGGTGGTTTACTTCTATCCCAAGGACGACACCAGCGGCTGCACCAAGGAGGCGGTGACCTTCAGCGGGTTGGCGGAGGCCTTTTCCGCCCTCGGCGCCCGCGTGGTCGGCGTTTCCCCCGACACGCCCGCCTCCCACGACGCCTTCAAGGCGAAACACGGCATGAAAATCGCGCTTGCCGCCGACCCCGGCAAGGAGGTCGCCCGCAGCTACGGGGTGTTGGTCGAGAAGAGCATGTACGGCCGCAAATATATGGGGGTGGAGCGGGCCACCTTCCTGATCGACTCCAATGGCCGCATCGCGCAAATTTGGCGGAAAGTCAGGGTTCCCGGCCACGCCGAAGCGGTGCTGGAGGCGGTCGGAAGGTTGCAATAGCAAACCGTTTTCCCGCAGGCGTTGTCGGCCGCGAAAACCGGCGCCCGCTTCCCGTACTTTTTTGTTGCAGTCGGTCCGAAAACGGTTTTGATTGGTCCCCAAACGGAACGCTTGGTTCCGAAAAAAATAAGTTGACCTTCAGGTCTCGCCCTTGCGATTCGGGGACCGGTGGCGACAGGTTATGTTCTCGCGGCGGGCGGGCATAGTCGAATACTTGAATTGAGCTAGTGGCAATAAGCCATTGAAGTCGCTTAATTAATAGGATTTTGTAATTGCGGCTATAGTGGTGCGGTTGCCCCCAGTCGAATGACCTGCGGCGAACCCATCCGCCAATGCAACGCCCTCAATGGCCGGAGTTGAATTGACATGTTCACCAAGAAACCGGATTCGGACGCTGAGATGAGCGACAAGACCGAGGAGCCGGATAAGACGGAGTCGAAACCCTTGGAATCGCGCCCCCCCTTGCAAGCACGCACCCCGCACTCCCGCGAGCTGTCGGGAACCGGCCCCTCGCTGATCGGCGAAGACCTCACCATAACCGGCAACATCGTCTCCAAGGGCGAGGTCCATGTGGACGGCGAGGTCCAGGGCGACATCAACTGCGTGTCGCTGATCGTCGGCGAAAAGGCGCAGATCAACGGCGGCATCGTCGCCGAAGACGTGATCGTGCGCGGCAGGGTCGAGGGAACGGTTCGCGGCACGCGCCTGTCGCTGCAGGCGACCTCCCACGTCGAGGGCGACATCGTTCACAAGTCGCTGGTGATCGAACAGGGCGCCTATTTCGAGGGCAAGTCGCGGCGCGAGGACGACAGCGGGCGCAGCGGCTCGTCTGACAAAGCGAGCCCGCTCGGCTCCTCCTCTGCCAAGTCCTCCTCCTCCAGCCGCGCCGCCGAATAGCAGCGCTTCGGCGGCCCAGCCCCCCTAGTCGAGGTACTCGACCGCGGCACCGGCCTCGCCCTGCACGCGCTGGGCGAGGGCCGCCTCCATGAACTCGTCGATATCGCCGTCCAGCACCGCGCTGGGGTTGCTGCTCTCGATGCCGGTGCGCAGGTCCTTGACCATCTGATAGGGCTGCAGCACGTAGGAGCGGATCTGGTGACCCCAGCCGATCTCCGACTTCGCCGCCGCCGCCGCCTGCGCCTCCTCCTCACGGCGCTGCAGCTCGGCCTCGTAAAGGCGGGCCCGCAGCATCGCCCAGGCGGTGGCGCGGTTCTTGTGCTGGGAGCGCTCGTTCTGGCACTGCACGACGATGCCGGTCGGCAAATGGGTGATGCGGACGGCGCTGTCGGTGGTGTTGACGTGCTGTCCCCCCGCGCCGCTCGCCCGGTAGGTGTCGATGCGCACGTCCTTGTCCTCGATGGTGATGTCGATGGACTCGTCGATCACCGGAAAGGCGGAGACCGAGGCGAAGCTGGTGTGGCGCCGCGCATTGGCGTCGAATGGCGAGATCCGCACCAGCCGGTGCACGCCCGATTCCGTCTTCAGCCAGCCATAGGCGCTCGCGCCTTCGACCAGGAGGCTCGCCGACTTGATGCCGGCCTCCTCGCCCGGGCTGATGCCGATGATCTCGACCTTGTATCCCCGCCGCTCGGCCCAGCGCGTGTACATGCGCATCAGCATCTGCGCCCAGTCCTGGCTTTCGGTGCCGCCGGCGCCGGCGTGGATCTCCAAATAGGAATCGTTGGCGTCGGCCTCGCCCGAGAGCAGCGCCTCGGTCTCGCGCTTCTGGACTTCCTTCCGAAGCGAGGCCAGCGCGGTCTCGGCTTCGGCGACGACCTCGCTGTCGTTTTCCTGCTCGCCCATCTCGATCAGGGCGACGTTGTCGGCGAGATCCTGTTCGAGCCTGCGATAGGACGAGATGGCATCATCGAGCGCCTGACGCCGGCGCATGACCAACTGGGCCGTGGCGGGATCGTCCCACAGGGAGGGATCCTCCGCCTGGCGATTGAGCTCGGCCAGACGCGACTGCGCGCTGTCCCAGTCAAAGATGCCTCCTCAGCAGCACCAGGGACTGCTTGATTTCATCGATTTGAGCCTGCGTTTCGGCGTGCATCACGTCCTCGCTGCCCGCCCGCGGCAAACCCCGCCGGGGCGGCGCCTGACCCTTTTCGGAGGGTTAGTAAAGACCGCCGGTGCCCGACGTCAACTCCCGGTCGCCGCCGGCCGAATAGGGGTCCTCGGCGGCGCCGTCATTGCCGATGACCGAATAGATGTCGGGCGGCTGGGTACCCGGCTTGAAGGCCTCGAGAATGGCGTTCTGCTGGCCGGGCCGGGCCCGCAGCCCCGACTTGGGATCGATGCGGATGAGCTTGACGCCGGGTGGGATGCGGAACGGCACGGCGGGCTTGTCGGCCAGCGCCATTTGCATGAATTCGCTGAACGCGGGCGCGGTCACGTGGCCGCCCGTCTCGCCCTTGCCCATCGGCTTGGGCGTGTCGAAACCGATGAACACGCCGACGGTAAGGTCGGGGGAGAAGCCGACGAACCAGGCGTCCTTCTCGTCGTTGGTGGTGCCGGTCTTGCCGGCCACCGGCTTGTCGACGGCCTGGACCAGCCGGGCGGTGCCCCGCTGCACCACGCCCTCGAGCATCGAGGTGATCTGATAGGCGGTGTGGGGGTCGACGATCTGCAGGCGGTCGTCGGTCAGGACCGGCTCGTCCTGCTCATGCCAATCGCGCGCCCGGCAATCGAGACATTCCCGCGAATCGTGCCGCCAGATGGTGCGCCCGTAGCGGTCCTGAATCCGGTCGATCAGCGTCGTCTGCACCTGCTTGCCGCCATTGGCCAACATCGAATAGGCGCCGGTGAGCTGCAGCAGCGTGGTCTCGCCGGCGCCGAGCGCCATGGAGAGCACCGGCATCAGGTTCTCGTAGATCCCGAAGCGGCGGGCATACTCGGCGATGAGCGGCATGCCCATGTCCTGGGCGAGGCGCACGGTCATCAGGTTGCGCGAATGCTCAATCCCGGTGCGCAGCGTCGAGGGGCCGTAGAACTTCTTGCCGTAGTTCTCCGGCCGCCACAGGGCGCCGCCCGGCGTCTGCTCGACGGCGAGCGGCGCGTCGAGCACGACGCTCGCGGGCGTGTAACCGTTGTCGAGCGCGGCGGCGTAGACGAACGGCTTGAAGGCCGATCCCGGCTGGCGGCGCGCCTGAACGGCGCGGTTGAACTCGCTTTCGGCGAAGCTGAAGCCGCCGACCATCGCCAGCACCCGCCCGGTGTGGGGGTCCATCGCCACCAGCCCGCCGTCGACCTTGGGAATCTGCATCAGCCGCCAATGCCCGGCGACCGCCTTGCCGTCCTTGGCGAGCTTCGGCGCCACGTAGATGATGTCGCCGGCGTTTAGCGTGTCGGTCACCGCCTTGGGCGCCGCGCCGCGATGCGGTCCGCTCGCCGGCTTTGCCCATTTGACGTCCGCCAGAGCGATCTCGCCCTTTTCGCGGGCCTTTTCCAGCTTGCCCGAGACCAGCCGCGCCGGGCGCAGACCGATCACCGCCTTGTTCTTCTCGGCCGAGAGCACCGCGGCCATGCGCCACGGCTCGATGTCGTTGAAGGTCTTGACCTTGGCGAGTTCGGCGCCCCAATCGCCGGAGACGTCGATCGTCTTGACCGGCCCCCTCCAGCCGTGCCTTTGGTCATAGGCCGCCAGCCCGTCGACCAGGGCCTTGCGCGCCATGCGCTGCAGCGTGGGATCGAGCGTGGTCCGCACCGACAGGCCGCCGCCGTAGAGCTTTTCCTCGCCGTAGCGGTCGTAGAGATAGCGGCGGACCTCCTCGGCGAAGAACTCGGCGGCGAAGATATGCGCGCCGAAGGGCCGCGGATCGACGTTGAGCGGCTTGGCCTTCTCCTTCTCGCCCTGCTCGGCCGAAACGACGCCGTTCTCGACCATCCGGTCGATCACCCAATTGCGCCGCGCGATGGCGCGCTTGGTCTGCTTGAAGGGATGATAGTTGTTGGGCGCCTTCGGCAGCGCCGCGAGATAGGCGCAGTCGGAGATGGTGAGCTCGTTGAGCGA
>CAYVYD010000210.1:0-4924 GCA_964454415.1 uncultured Hyphomicrobiaceae bacterium
GGCCGGCAGGTGGAAACGTCCCTCGTCATGATATCGGCGACCGGCGCGCGCGCCGCCGCGCTGCCCATCTGGCCGAGCGCGCGGACGATGTCAGTCGTCGATACGACGCCCTGGAGCTTGTTCTTCATGTCGGCGACCAGCGCCAGGCGGCCACCGTTCTCGTGCAGCAAGCGCGCGGTCGTGGCCACGGGCTCGTCCATCGGCACGATGACATGGTTGGTCGGCTTGGCCGCGAGAATCTGGCCGACAAACATGGAGGGATGCCCTTTCCGCCGGCGAGGGACCCGCCGCAGTCCGACTCAGTTCTCGCCCGACCGCCGATAATTATCACAACTATTGATAGATTCAATTTATTTCCGACACCAATAAGTTGCCAATGCCGGCCGCCGGAGCGGGTGCGGCGAACAAGGCACCGGACGCACCGACGCCCGGCTCCGGTGCGCGTGGGCTCGGTCCGTGGAGACCCGCTCTAGGTTGAGTTCTCAACCTGGTCCTTGCGGCGGCCTTTGGCGGAGGAGCCGCGGCCGGCGCCGCGCTTCTTTTCAGGCGCCGCGTCATCGCCCGGCTCGCCATGGGGGATGATCAACGCAGGCGGGTCGCTCGCGGGAAAGCTCTCGTCGAGGGCTTCGTCGAGCAGCTCCTGCTCGTGCTTGGCCTTCTGCCTCCGGCTGTCGCGGTCAGCGTTTTCAGTCTTTGCGCTTTCGGTCTTGGCCTTATCAGCCTTGCTCATAATCGTTTCCCAACGGACTTGCAGGAAGAGCGCGCGGGCGGGCGGCGCCGGTACCGGCTGCCGCTCCATTGCCGCGCGCATCACCCGCCGCAAATCCCGCGCCCGAAGCCTACCACAAGCGGAAGGGACGCGCCGGAGAGCAAAAAACGGGCACTCTCGATCGGAGAGTGCCCGAATCGTTTCGTGGAGGTGCGGTTTTAGAAGTCGATGCGCTCGACGTCGAAAAAGTTGACGGTGGAGCCGTCGGACAGCGTTACGGTGCCGTCGGCGTCGCCGGAAAGGCTGATCGAATCGGCGTTCTGGGACTGGATCGACCCCTGATCGAGGGTCAGCGTCCAATCGGTCCCGAAGGTGCCCAGATCCCGCCCGCCGGAGGCGTCCTGGAGCTCGATGGCGTCGGTCCAGCCGCCGCCGGCCCCGCCGAACACGCTGTCGGTGCCGCCACCCATCTGGAAGACGAAGAGATCGGAGCCCTCGCCGCCGGAGAGCGTGTCGTCGCCGGCGCCGCCGTAAATGGTGTCGTTGCCCGACTCGCCATGGAGAAAGTCGTTGCCCGCATCGCCGTAAATGACGTCGTCGGAACCGCCGGCCCAGATGGTGTCGGCGCCGTCGCCGCCATGGATCGTGTCGGCGCCGTCGCCCAAATCGGCATCCCCGACGGTGGTGTCGAAGGTATCGTTGCCGGCGCCGAGATAGACGGTGTCGTCGCCGGCGCCGCCGCTCACCGTGTCGTTGCCGTCACCGGCGGAGATCATGTTGGCACCCGAATCGCCGGTGAGGTGGTCGTCATGATCGGAGCCGATGATGTTCTCGATCGAGGTGTAGCTGTCGCCCGCCGCGTCGCCTTCGCTGCCGCTTCCCGCGCCGAGATCGGCGCTAACGGCCGCATCGGCGCCGGCATAGCTCACCGTGTCGGTTCCCATGCCGCCGTCGATGACGTCGGCGCCCGCGCCGCCGATCAGCGTATCGTTCCCGTCGCCGCCCGAAATGGTGTCGCTCGCCAAATCCAGTCCTTCACCTGCGGCATAAAATTCCTGTATTTCATTGGCGCTCATGCTGCTGTCATAAAGCGCGACCTCGTCGATGTAACCGTCGAAGTGGTCCTGAATATTGTTGGCAACACCGTCATCGCTGGCCCATTGATTGGCGCCGATGACCCATGGTTCGTTGTTGCCCTCGATTCCGCCGGTATAGGAATTGGCGCCGACGAGCTCGCCGTTCAAATACAGCTTCATGCCACCGCCGCCCCAGCTGTAGGTCAGCAGATTCCCATTCGCCGGCATTGACTGTAGTCGCACCCGAATTTGCGGTGTAAGAGGCATTCGAGCTTTGTTGCCGAACAGAGAGTCGACCGTCACCTTCCACGAATATGGTCAGATGGCCGCCGTTGTCGTAGTCGGTCGAGTCGCGGGAGAGAAGCGCTTGACGGTCGCCGAGGGAGTCGGCGTTGAACCACAGACTCACCGTTCCCTCATTCAGCTGGAAATCGGTTGATGCTGGGATTTCGACATAATCATTATAGCCGTCGAACCGCGCTGCCGTATCCGAGTCGCCATTCAGCGCTCCCAGGTAACCGCTTGCGGCCCCATTTCTGTAATTACCGTCATGACCGTTGCCGCTGTCGTCGGCGACCGTAGATCCCGCGTCGCTTAACCGCCAATATCCGACTGGTGCCTGGTCTTGAACCAAGCCGCTATAGGACACCGACCCGTCTCCGCCTCCGTCGCCGTAGAGAACATCGTCACCGGCGCCGCCGTCGATGCTGTCGGAACCGGATCCGCCATAGATCGAATCGCCTCCGCCGCCGCCCGAGAGCGCGTCGTTGCCGCCCAGCCCGTACATCACGTCGTCGATGCCGGTTCCGGCGACCGTGTCGTTGCCTCCAGTTCCAAAATGGATGCCGAGGTTCTCGCTATAGGTGTTGCCGCCCGAATCGGTGACCTGGACGGTCACCGTGCCGCTATAGGGGCTCGAGGCGTCGTGGTCGCCGACCAGCGAAATTTCGCCGGAATTCGAATCGATCTGGAACTTGCCGCCGGCGTCGTCCGCGAGCGCGTAGGCGAAGGTATCGCCGGCGTCCAAATCGAGGGCCGACGCCGCCGCCACGACGGTTCCGGCGGAAATCGTGTCGCCGCCAGAACCGGCTTCCAGAGTTGCGCCGTTGTTCAATGTCAGATCATTGCTGCCGGTTTGATCGATGATTCCGGCGCCGCCCGCGTTCATTTGCCAATTGCTGACGAGGCCCTGTTCGCTCGACGGATCGGCTAGTTTGCTGTCGTAGTTGTCGGCGATTTCCTGCGCGGTGCGGATATCGCTGAATAGCCGGGCATCCGAAAGCTGCCCCTCGAAACGCTGTGAGGAGCTAAATCCACCACCTAGCAAATCCTGCTCCTGACCGAACATCAAAGTACCGCCACTCGTCAGCGTGACCCCTTGGGCAACCACTCCGGAATCTTCCAGGCCACCATCGATATACAAAAGCAACTGACCCGTGCTCTGATCCCAGGTAACCGAGACGGTGTGCTCGTTACCATCGTCCAGCGTTGTCGAGGGGAAGAGGTCGATCGAGCTGTTGTCGATGAAAACCTTGAGCTTGTTGTCCGACGTCCACATCATCATGAACTCGTTGTCGTCCCCGCTGGTCGCGTATGAAACGAGAGCCTGATCATGAGAGGAGGAGGGCATGGTGAACGCGACTTCGAAGCTAAAGTCGCCGCTCGGAAAACCGGAGAAGCTGGATGCAGACGCGTATTCGTTGGTCGCCCCGCCATCGTTCAGCGCGAGCACGTAACTTGAGCTGATGGCCAGCGCCTCATCACCCGCAAATGTCATACCCGTCGGCGTGTCGTCGAGATCGTTGACGTTGATCGTGATCACTTCGGAGTAGCTATCGCCGCCGGCGTCGGTTGTCTGCACCGTCACGTCATAGGTCGAAATCGGTTCGACCATAATTTGCTCGGTAATGGGCGAAACGACATCGAGATCGACATTGTCGAAACGGACCTCGATGTCCTCTGCTGTTTCGGTCTTCTGGTTGTTGAAGCCGATGAACTCGATGGTGTGGGTGCCCGCCGCGAGGTCGCCAAGATCGACGCTGACGGACTGCCAGCCGGAATCGTAGTCGAGTCCCCCGTTGCCGTCGCCCGCGACATGGATGACATACTGGTTGGCGCCGAAGGTGACGAGCTGGCCGTCTATCTTGACTCTTATCTCGCCATATTCGTTCGACTCATACTCGCTCGACATGTTCATGCGGTAGTCGAAGCCGAGGCTCGCCGTCCCCGCTTCGCTGAGCGTAAAGTCCTTCGACCAGGAGGCCTCCATATTGGTGATGTCGTTATCGTTCACGCCACCGAGGGTCATCGCCAGATAGCCCGAAGCGCTGTTCCCGGAAGAATAAGAGCCGGCAGCGTCATTAAAGGTAAAACCGTCGCTGCCCGCGGTGAAATCGGAGACAATAACGTCGGTGGTGCTGCTCCCGGCACTCGCGGTGAGATCGATATCGCTATAGTAACCGGCCGGCGGCGTGATCGTTATTCCGTCCGCCACGTCGCCGCTGGAGATCGTCCAGGTGCCATCGCCATTGTCGTTGCCCACCGAAAGAACCGCACCCGATGGGACGCCCGAGATCGTGACGTCAGCGCCGACTGCAGCCGCGCCCTGGATCTCTTGCGAAAGGGTTACATCGACCGGGTTTTGCGTATCGCCGGATTCAAAATCGATTGTGGACCCAGCCTTGACGCGAATTTCGTTACCGACAATCTCCAGCGCGCCGCTGGGGTCGTTTGTGATCTGATAGGTGAAGCTGTCGCCGGCTTCCGGATCGACGGTGCTCAGCGTCGCAACGACGGTGCCAGCCGCACTGTTCTCATCGACCGTTCCGCCGGTATAGGTGATATCCGTCGGCGCCTCGTCGAAGGCGTTGGTAATGTTGACGGCGAAGCTCTGGGTAGCCTCCGATCCGTCGGCGGAAATGGCCTTGACGTAAACGGTTTGGCTGGTGGCGCTCTCATAATCGAGCTGGGAGTTGTCCGCGACGGTGACCACACCGGTGTTGGCGTCGACCGCGAAGGGACCATCCACGACCGGATTTCCTCCGGCGTCTACCAACTGGTAGGTGACTGTGTCGTTGGTGGCGTCGGCGTCGCTGGCGGCGGCGGCGATGCCGACGGCGGTGCCGGCCGAGGCGTTCTC
>CAYVYD010000211.1:0-4913 GCA_964454415.1 uncultured Hyphomicrobiaceae bacterium
GAGGCCGCCGTGGTCGGCAAGGAGGACGAGGAGGGCCTGCTCAAGCCCAAGGCGTTCATCGTGCTGAAGCAGGGATACGACGCCGGGCCCGAGCTCCTCGCCGAGCTCAAGGCGCGCGTCAAGGCCAATGCGGGGCCGTGGAAATATCCGCGCTGGATCGAGGTGATGGACGAGCTGCCGAAGACCGCGACCGGCAAGATCCAGCGCTTCAAGCTGCGCGAGCGCGGCTGAGGCTGGCGCGCGCGAACGAGGGACCGGGACCACATGGATTACAGGATCGGCGACGAGCGGGTCGAGGTCGGGGGCGTCGCCCTCGAATGCCGCTGGCTGGGGCCGCCGCCCGGCGAGGCGCCGACCATCGTCATGCTGCATGAGGGGCTGGGCTGCGTCGCGCTGTGGCGCGACTTTCCGCAAGCGCTCGCCCAACGCACCGGCTGCGGCGTCTTCGTCTATTCGCGCGCGGGCTATGGCTTGTCTGATCCCGTCGCCCTGCCGCGGCCGCTCAGCTACATGCAGGACGAGGCGCAAGACGTGCTCCCCCCGCTGCTCGAGGCAATAGGCTTCCGGCGGGGCCTGCTGCTCGGCCACAGCGACGGCGCCTCGATCGCCGCCACCTACGCGGGAAGCGTGCAGGACCACCGGGTGCGAGGGCTGGTGCTCTACGCGCCCCACTTCTTCGTCGAGGAGGCGGGGCTCGAGGCGATCCGTGCCGCGCGCGTCGCCTACGAGACGGGCGACTTGAAGGCGCGGCTCGAGAAATATCACGGGCCAAACGTCGAGTGCGCCTTCCGCGGCTGGAACGGGGCGTGGCTCGACCCTGGCTTCCGCGCCTTCGACATATTGGACGCCGTCGCCCATATCCGCGTGCCGGTGCTGATCGTCCAGGGCCGCGGCGACGCCTACGGCACGCTTGCCCAGCTCGACGCCGCCGAGGAGACGGCCTACGCGCCGGTGGAAAGGGTGGTAATCGAGGCGTGCGGCCACGCGCCCCATCTCGACCAGCCGGAGGCGGCGCTCGAGGCGACCGCCTCCTTCGTCGAGCGTCTGCTGGTGACCCACGCCGAGGCGGCCCCGCTCACGGCGGGCTGAATAGGACCACCCCTTCCCCGCTTACACGACGCGACCGGTCAGGCCGCCTCCAGCGCCATCGCGATCCCCTGCCCCACACCGATGCACATGGTGGCGAGCGCCCGCTTGGCGCAGCGCTCCCTGAGCTCCATCGCGGCGGTGAGCGCGAGCCGCGCCCCCGACATGCCGAGCGGATGGCCCAACGCGATCGCCCCGCCATTGGGATTGACGAAATCGGCCTCGTCCGCCACGCCCAGCTGCCGCAGACAGGCGAGCGCCTGGGCGGCGAAGGCCTCGTTCAGCTCGATCACGTCGAAATCGGAAATCGTCAATCCAGTCAGCGCCATGAGCTTCTGACTTGCGGGCACCGGCCCCATCCCCATGATGCGCGGCGGGACGCCCGCGGTGGCGCAGCCCAGTACGCGGGCGAGGGGTTCGAGCCCGTGGCGCTCGAGCGCGGCGGCGGAGGCGACCAACAGCGCGGCGGCGCCGTCATTGACGCCCGAGGCGTTGCCCGCCGTCACCGTGCCGCCCTCGCGGAAGGGGGTGGCGAGACCCGCCAGCTTCTCGAGGCTGGTGGCGCGCGGGTGCTCGTCCTCTTCGACCAAAACCGGCTCGCCCTTGGGCTGGAGCACGCCGACGGGGACGATCTCCTTGGCAAGGCGGCCCGAGGCGCGGGCGGCCAAGGCGCGCTCCTGCGAGCGCAGGGCGAAGGCGTCCTGATCGGCGCGGGCGACGCCGAACTCGGCGGCGACGTTCTCCGCCGTCTCCGGCATGGTATCGGTGCCGTAGGCGCGCTCGAAGGCCTGATTGACGAAGCGCCAGCCGATGGTGGTGTCGAAGATCTCGGCCTCGCGCGAAAAGGCCCTGGTCGCCTTGGCCATGACGAAGGGCGCGCGCGACATGGATTCGACGCCGCCGGCGATCACCAGATCCGCCTCCCCCGACTTGACCGTCCGTGCCGCATAGGCGAGCGCGTCGAGACCCGATCCGCACAGCCGGTTGATGGTCGTGCCCGGCACGGTCTCTGGCAGCCCCGCGAGCAGGGCGGCGAAGCGCGCCACGTTGCGGTTGTCCTCGCCCGCCTGATTGGCGCAACCCAGCACCACTTCGTCGACCGCCTCGCCCGGCACACTGGCGTGGCGCTCCATCAGCTTCGCAACCGCATGGGCGGCCATGTCGTCGGGACGCAGCATCGAGAGCGCCCCGCCGAAGCGGCCGATCGGCGTGCGCAGGCCGGAGACCAGATAGGCTTCGCTCATGACATCCTCCCGCTCAGCATCGAAGATCTCCGCCACCGCAAAGCGGCACTATTGTTCACGCCAAACGGCTTCTTCGGCGTTTTAGGGTCGCAAGGGTGCAGGCTGGTAGCATATAGAGGCGGGCCATGGCGACCATGACTTCAGCCGTGCAGGAAACCGGTACAGCTCCCGTCCGAGTGGAGACGCGGAACGGCTTCGCGATTGTCCGCGTCGACAACCCGCCGGTGAACGCGCTCTCGAAAGCGGTTCGCAAGGGATTGGCAGACGCCTTCGCCGAACTCGCCGCCGACTCCTCGCTCAAGGGCGTCGTGCTGGGAGCAACGGGGCGGACCTTCATGGCGGGCGCCGACATCCGCGAATTCGACGCACCCCCCGAACCGCCGCTGCTGCCGGAGGTCGTCGCCGCGATCGACGCGTTTCCGAAGCCGACGGCCGCCGCCCTGTTCGGAACCGCGCTCGGCGGCGGGTTCGAATGCGCGCTCGCCTGCTGCTTGCGGGTGATGGCGCGGGGGGCGCGCGTCGGCCTGCCGGAGGTCAAGCTTGGGATCATCCCCGGCGCCGGCGGCACCCAACGGGCGATGCGGCTCGCGGGCTTCGAGGCGGCGGCCGATCTGATCACGTCGGGACGCATGGCCGGAGCGGAGGAAGCGCTCGAATTGGGTCTCGTCGATCTCGTCACGGACGAGGATCCTGTCGAAGCTGCGGTTGCTCTGCTTGAGGAACGGATCGCCGCAGTGAGCCTTCCCGAGCGCGCGTCGAAACGCGACGCAAGCCCGCCCAACCCCGATCTCGCGGCCCGTCTGCGGGCCAAGCTGTTGTCCAAGGCGCGCGGCCAGACGGCACCCGCCCGCGCGCTCGACCTGCTCGAGGCGACGGCGGCGCTACCCTTCGAGGAGGGCGTGGCCCGGGAGCGGGAGTTGTTTCTCCAATTGCGCGGAAGCGGTGAGGCGAAGGCGTTGCGTCATCTGTTTCTCGCCGAACGCGCGGCGGGGCGCCCCGACGATCTCGCCGGGGTGGAGCCGCGGGCGATCGCGCGCGTCGGCGTGGTGGGCGGCGGGCTTATGGGATCGGGGATCGGCTATGCCGCTCTGCTCGTCGGGTACGACGTAACGGTGATCGAACGGAACGCCGAGGCGCTCGACCGCGCGCGCGGCCGGTTCGACGGCATGTTCGCGGGCGCGATCAAACGCGGCCGCATCGGCGAAGGCGAGCGGGCGGCGTTCGCCAAACATCTCGGTTTCGAACAGGACCTGTCGAGCCTGGCGGACGCGGACCTCATCATCGAGGCGGTTTTCGAGGACATGGAAGTCAAGCGCGGCTTGTTCGAAGCACTGGACGGCGTCGCGCGGCCCGACGCCCTGCTCGCCAGCAACACTTCCTATCTCGATCTCGACCGGATCGCCGAGGCAGTGCGCGACCCTTCGCGGGTTCTCGGCCTGCACTTCTTCTCGCCCGCCCATGTCATGCGGCTAATCGAAATCGTGAAGGGCGAAAAGACCGCTCCGGACGTGCTGGCGAGCGGACTGGCCTTCGCGCGCAAGCTCGGCAAGGTCCCCGTCATCATCGGCGTGTGCGACGGCTTTTGCGGCAATCGGATCCTGAAAGCCTACCGGACGATCACCGAATTTCTGGTGGAGGACGGCACCTGGCCGCAGGAAGTCGACGAGGCAATGACGGCATTCGGTTTTCCGATGGGTCCCTTCGCCGTGCAGGACATGGCGGGCCTCGAGATCGCCTACGCCAACCGCAAACGGCAAGCTGCGCACGCCGATCGGGCGGCGCGGGCGCCCGGTCTGCTCCAGCGCATGGTCGAGGCTGGGCGCTTGGGTCAGAAGACCGGCAAGGGATGGTACCGCTACGAGGCGGGCCAACGCCAAGGCCAACCCGATCCCGAAGCGGAGGCGATTATTCGCGCCGCCTCGGACGAGACGGGCCGCGAGCGCGCGCCCATCGCCAAAGAAGAGATACAGCGGCGCCTGCTCGCCGCCATGATTAATGAGGGGGTGCGCATCCTCCAGGAAGGGATCGTCGCGCGCGCCAGCGACGTGGACCTGGTGATGGTGCACGGCTACGGCTTCCCCCGCCACAAGGGCGGCCCGATGTTCCATGCCGGACAAAGAGGGTTCGCGCGCGTGCTCGAGGACGTCCGCGCGCTGCACGATGCCTATGGCGAGGGGTGGGAACCGGCGCAACTGCTGGTCGAAATGGCCGAGGGACGCCGCCTAAACTAGCAATATAATTCATAAAACGACAGAATTCTCCGCTGAATGCTTGTGAGCCTTGTCAATTTTCTGTAAAAACATCGCACGGAATTGAAGGTGTTTGAACGGTTGCGGGCAATAACTCACGTGGGAGCACGTTAATATGCATTATATTGCATAGCGTGCGGCCGGGCCGGACGCCACGTTTTCCGACGAAATTTTCTTGGGGAGGAAACCATGTCCACAGCAGAGACCTTGTCCGGTCAAATCCGCACCAATGTCGGCGCCAAGGCGCAGGCAAAGCCGGGCTATAAGGTGAACTTCACGCTGATGTTCGTGGCGATGGCGATCCTGTACGCCATCTTCATGGCCTACCGCGTGT
>CAYVYD010000212.1:0-4862 GCA_964454415.1 uncultured Hyphomicrobiaceae bacterium
GGCATCGACGCGGTCGATTACGCCCGCGAGGTGGTCAAGCTCGGCGCCGGCGAGATTCTGCTCACCTCCATGGACCGGGACGGCACCCGCGAGGGCTTCGACATTCCCTTGACCCGCGCCATCGCCGATGCGGTATCCGTGCCGGTGATCGCCAGCGGCGGCGTCGGCACCCTCGAGCACCTGGTCGAAGGCGTGCGCGAAGGCCACGCCAGCGCCGTGCTCGCCGCCTCGATCTTCCATTTCGGCGATTACTCGATCCGCGAGGCCAAGGACTACATGGCGGCGGCTGGCATCGCCATGCGGCTTGACCGCTGAGCATTCGGGCGCCGTTTGGTTGATTTTTCGCCCGCCCTCGTCCATGAAACAGGCACCGGGCCGGCCGAATGGCGGGGCCATCCAAGGACGCGATTCCCATGAGCGACGACGTGTTCGACCGTTTGAGCCAGGTGATCAGGTCCCGCCGCGAGGCGCCGGCCGATCAGTCCTATACCCGCCAATTGCTCGACGGCGGCGTCGAGCGCTGCGCAAAGAAGCTCGGCGAGGAGGCGGCCGAGACCCTGATCGCCGCGCTTGCCGAGGACGAGGCGGCGCTGACCCGCGAGGCGGCCGATCTCGTCTATCATCTGCTCGTCCTGCTGGAGGCACGCGGCGTGACGCTGTCGCAAGTCGCGGCCGAGCTCGAGGCCCGCATGGGCCAGTCGGGATTGAGCGAGAAGGCCGCACGCTGAACCTCGAGTCCGTTCCCCCCGGGAATCCCCCCATGAGCCCACGCGCCACCGAAGAGCTCTCGCCCTACACCACCTATAGCCGCGCGCAATGGGCGAAGCTGCGCGCCGACACGCCGATGACGCTGTCGCAGGCCGACATCGAGAATCTGAGCGGCCTCACCGAGCGCCTGTCGATGGACGAGGTGCGCGACATCTATCTGCCGCTCTCGCGGCTCCTGAACCTGCACGTCGCCGCCGCCCAGCGCCTGCACGTCGCGGCGAGCGAGTTCCTGGGCGACCGCAACGGCAAGATGCCCTTCATCGTCGGGCTGGCGGGCTCCGTCGCGGTCGGCAAGAGCACGACGGCGCGCGTGCTACAGGCGCTACTCGCGCGCTGGCCGGACCATCCCCGCATCGGCCTGCTTCCCACCGACGGTTTCCTGTTTCCCAACGACGTGCTCGAGGAGCGCGGCCTGATGGGCCGCAAGGGCTTTCCCGAAAGCTACGACCTGCCGCGGCTGTTGCGCTTTCTCGCCGGCATGAAGGCCGGCCACGCCAATGTGGAGGCGCCGGTCTATTCGCACCTGATCTACGACGTGCTGGCCGGCGAGAAGATTACCTTCGACCGGCCGGACGTTCTGATCGTCGAGGGCCTCAACGTCCTCCAGCCGGCGACGCTTCCCAAGGACGGCGAGGCGATCCCCTTCGTTTCCGACTATTTCGATTTCTCGATCTATATCGACGCCGCCGCCGAAATCATCGAGAGCTGGTACGTGGAGCGCTTCCTGACGCTGCGCCAGACCGCCTTCCGCGACCCCGCCTCCTATTTCCACCGTTACGCGCGGCTGAGCGACGAGGAGGCGCGCGCCAAGGCGCTGGAGATCTGGAGCACCATCAATCTGGCCAATCTGCGGGAGAACATCCTGCCCACCCGCCAGCGCGCCGACCTGATCCTGCACAAGCGCGCCGACCACACGGTCGGCGAGGTGGCGCTGAGGAAGCTGTAGACGTGGAGGTCGTAATCGGGGCGGAAGGGCAAATGCGGCATTACGGTCGCTCAGCCCCGAAATCCGGCCCGGAACGCCCTATTGGATGCCCGGAATAAATCCGGGCATGACGCAATAACCGCGTTTGAGGCGCGGCGGCGCAGGGCCGCAGTCGCGGCCCCCGCCCTATATGGGACGGTTGCGCATCGCGACAGGTAGCTGGAACGGCTCGCCGTCAGCGCAGCAGGTCGAGCGGGCTCCAATCGAAGCGGTAGCCGACCGCCGCGCGCACCGCGTCGGTGTCGAGGTCGACCTTGTAGGTGCCGCCATTGGCCGCCGCGATATGCTCGTCGCCGAAATCGATGTGGGAGTATTCGACGCGCGCGAACCAGCGGTCGCCGAACATCGCCTCGGCACCCCCGCCATAGGTGAAGCCGACGAAGCCCTTGCTGTCGCCGTTGCCGGCGAGCACCGAGCCGTTGATGTCCACGTCGGCGAAGGCGATCCCGAGGGCGCCGTAAGCCAGCACGTTGGGCATGACCAGATAACCGATGCGTCCCCGCGCCTCGTCCATGAAGTTGATGTCGGTCGAAAGCGTCAGGCCGCTGGCGGTGGTGGCCGTGTTGCCGCCGTTGTCGCCGAAGGTCCAGACGCTGTCGGTGCCGAGCACCCAGTTGTCGAACTGCAGGGAGGCGCCATAGAGGAAGCCGCCGGCAAAGCCGTCGCCGTCGCCGAGGCCGTTGGTGAGCGACAGCGCGCCCTCGTCCGGGTTCGCGCTGTAATCGGCGCCGGCCCAGCCGATGTGACCGCCGAAATGGGTGCCCTCCCACATGGTGCGGCCGCTCGCCGCGGGACCGCTGTCATAGGCATAGCCACCGGCCTGGGCGCCGCCCGCGACGCCGACCATCGCGGCCACCGCAATGGCGCCCGCCAGAATTCCCTGATTGGCACGAATCATCGTTCCGCCCCCTTGGTTGGCGCGCAATTGCTGCGCGCGCATTGATGCGCATGTTGCACGATCGAGCCCCTACCGCCCGACGAAGCGCGCAATCCCTCTTATCGTCAGGATAGCAGAGCGGGGTTAACGGAAGAACGCGCCATCGGCTGCGCGGGCGCAAAAGATTTGAAACCGTTGCGAAAATGCCACAGCGGCAAAAAGGCTAGGAAATCAATCCCTTTTGCCTGGCGAGCTGGGCGAGCGGCGTTTCGGGGCGCGCGCCCAGATGGCCGATGATCTCGGCGGCCGCCAGCGAACCAAGTTTTCCACAGGTTTTCGAATCGAACCCCCTGGCGTGGCCGTAAAGGAATCCGGCGGCGTAAAGGTCGCCGGCGCCGGTGGTGTCCACAACCTCGTCCACAGGTTCCACAGGGATTTCCACAAGGCCCGACGACGTCACCACGACTGAGCCCTTGGCCCCCCGCGTCAGCGCCGCGGTCCGGCATTCGGCGCGCACCGCCGCGACCGCCTCGTCGAAGGAATCCACCTCGTAAAGCATGGTGATCTCCTCCTCGTTGGCGAACAACAGCTCGACGCCACCCTGGATCAGCGCCCGGAACGCGGCGCGGTGGCGGCCGACGCAGAAGGCATCCGAGAGCGAAAGCGCCACCTCGCGCCCGGCCTCCGCCGCCATCCGCGCGGCCTCGTGGAAGGCGGCCTGCGCCCCGGGCGGGTCGAACAGATAGCCCTCCAGATAGGTGATCCGGGCGCCGGTGATCAGGACGGGGTCGAGCTCGGCCTCGCCCAGCTCGACGCTGGCGCCGAGGAAGGTGTTCATGGTGCGCTCGCCGTCGCCGGTCACCAGGATCAGCGAGCGCGCGGTGGGCGCGCCGTCATTGGCCGGCGGCGTGGCGTAGGCGACGCCGATGGAGCGGATGTCGTGGGTGAAGACGCGGCCGAACTCGTCCTCCGCGACGCGGCCGATGAACCCCGCCTTGCCGCCGAGCGAGGCGACGCCGGCGCAGGTGTTGGCGGCCGATCCGCCCGAGATCTCGACCGCCGGACCCATGGCGCCGTAAAGTGCCTCAGCCGCGGCCGCGTCGATCAGCGCCATGTGGCCCTTGGAGAGTTCGCGGCTCGACAAAAAGCCGTCATCGCAGCGCGCGATGATGTCGACGATGGCGTTGCCGATGCCGACGACGTCGATCGCGGGCTCGCCCATGGAAGGTGTCCTCCCTAGCTGAAAATCGACCGCACTATAGGGCGCGCCCCCCGGCGGGCCAATGCCCCGCACCCGCAAGCGGGCTGGCGCCCGCCGCCACGCGCCTTATAACTATAGATAGCTCCTGAATCGCAGACGCCGCCGCTCGCCGCCCCAACGGATACCCGCCGCCCCGTGTTCACCGCCGCCGCAAAGGCCCTCGCCGACCTCAGGACGCCGGAGTTCCGGACCGTTTTGCTCAAGTCCTTGGGGCTGACGGTGGCGCTGCTGGTGGTCCTCATGATCGCCCTGCAGACCGTGGCCGGCGCGCTGATGGTGCTGCCCGGCTGGATGGAGACGCTGATCCAGCTGATCGCCGGCTTCGGTCTGGTCATCGGCTCGGTGTTCCTGGTGGCGCCGATCACCTCGCTGATCGCCGGGCTCTATCTCGACGACATCGCCGCCTTCGTCGAGCGGCGGGGCTATCCGGCCGACTTGCCGGGACGCGAGCTCTCCGTCCCCGACGCCATTCTGATCTCGCTCAAATTCGGCCTGGTGGTGATCGGCGTCAACATCGTGGTGCTGTTTCTGCTGCTGGTGCCGGGCGTCAACGTCGCCGCCTTCGTCGCCGTCAACGGCTATCTGCTGGGCCGTGAATATTTCGAACTCGCCGCGCTGCGCCACATGTCCCCCGCTGAGGTGGCGCGCCTGCGCTGGGCCAATCGCGGCCGCGTGTTCCTCTCGGGCCTGCTGATCGCCGCGCTGGTGTCGGTGCCGCTGGTCAACCTGCTGACCCCACTGTTCGCCACCGCCTTCATGGTCCATACGCTAAAGGACGTGCTCGCCAAGGAAAAGGCCCGCCCGCGTCCGGGAATGACGCTCACCACCGGCACCCCGGACCGCGAGGAAGGATGAGGAAAAGCACCGCCGTCAAGGAGGAAACCCGATGCAAAAGATAACCCCGTTCCTGTGGTTCGACGACAAGGCCGAGGAGGCGGCGGCCTTCTACGTGTCGATCTTCGAGAACTCGA
>CAYVYD010000213.1:0-4862 GCA_964454415.1 uncultured Hyphomicrobiaceae bacterium
CGGTGCTGCTGTCATTCATCCCGATCTATTTTCAGGGGCTGGCCCTCAACATCATGTCGCTCGGCGGCATCGCGGTCGCCATCGGCGCCATGGTCGACGCGGCGATCGTCATCATCGACAACACGCACAAGCGGCTTGCCCAGCAGGGCGGCGAGGAAACCGATTCCGGCGACGGGGAGCGCATGGGCATCGTCATCGCCGCCATGCAGGAGGTGGGTCCCAGCATTTTCTTCTCGCTGCTGATCATCACCATTTCATTCCTGCCCGTCTTCGCGCTCGAGGGCACCGAAGGCCGCCTGTTCAAGCCGCTCGCCTTCACCAAGACCTATTCGATGGGATTTGCCGCGCTGCTCGCGGTCACCCTCACGCCCGCGCTCGTCGTCTGGTTCGTGCGCGGCAGAATCCGTGCCGGCAGATCGCGGCTCAATCGCGTTCTGGCCGCGCTCTACAGGCCCCTGGTGCGCTGGACGATCGGGCATAGGAAAGGCGTCGTCGCGCTGGCGGTGCTGACGGTGCTGGCGACGATCCCGGTGTTTCGCGGCCTCGGCAACGAGTTCATGCCGCCGCTCAACGAGGGCAGCATCCTCTACATGCCGACGGCCCTGCCCGGCATGTCCATCACCGAGGCGACGCAAACCCTGCAGACCATGGACGCCGTCATCAAGGAGTTTCCCGAGGTCGACCGGGTATTCGGCAAGATCGGGCGCTCGACCAGCCCCACCGATCCGGCGCCGCTGTCGATGGCCGAGACCGTCGTCACCTTCAAGCCGAGGGACCAATGGCGGCCGGGCCTAACCTGGGAGGGTTTGATCCAGGAAATGGACGACGCCCTGCAATTTCCTGGCATGCCCAACATTTTCTGGATGCCGATCCAGACGCGCACGGAGATGCTGGCCACCGGCATCCGCTCCCCCCTCGGCATCAAGGTGTTCGGAGCGGACCTCGAGCTCATCGAGAAGGCGGGCGTCGATATCTCCGAGGCGTTGATGACGGACCCGCGAACCAAGGCCCATACGCGCAGCGCCTACGCCGAGCGGGCGAGCGGGGGCTACTATCTCGACTTCGACATCAAGCGCGATCAGGCGGCCCGCTTCGGCCTCAACGTCGAGGACATCGAGCAAGTCATACTCGCCGCCGTCGGCGGTCTGCCGGTCTCGGAAACCATAGAGGGCCGGGAGCGCTACACCATCCTGGTGCGCTATCTGCGCGAGTACCGCGACAATCTCGACGCCCTGGAACGGATTCTCATCGCGACGCCGGCCGGCGCCCAGATACCGATTTCGCAGGTAGCCCAGATCCGCTTCCGTTCCGGCCCGCCGATGATCCGCAACGAGGACGGTCAGCTCGTCGGCTTCGTCTTCGTCGACGTCAAGGATACCATCGGCATCGCCGATTACGTCGCGCTGGCGAAAGCGGCGGTCGCGGAAGGTGTCGGGCTTCCGCCCGGCTACCGCATCGCCTGGGCCGGTCAGTTCGAATATTTCGAACGCGCCAAGGCCCGCCTCGAGATCCTGGTGCCGCTCACCATCGCGATCATCTTTGCGATGCTGTTCATGCACCGGCGCTCGGTCGCCGAAACCCTGATCGTCATGCTCGCCGTGCCGTTTTCGCTGGTCGGCGCGGTCTGGCTGCTGGCGGCGCTCGGATTCAATTTGAGCGTCGCCGTCTGGGTTGGAGCCATCGCCGTGGCGGGCCTCTCGGTCGAGCTCGGCCTGCTGATGATGCTTTACCTAGATCTCGCTTACCGCCACCGGCTGGGGGTCGATCGAGCAGCCACCGGGGAAGCGCTGACGGCGGCGATCGTCGAGGGTGCATCGAACCGCATCAGGCCGATGCTGATGACCGGGCTGACGACCTTCTTGGGGTTGGTGCCCATCATGTTCAGCACCGGCGCCGGCGCCGACGTCATGCAGCGCATCGCCGCGCCGATGGTCGGCGGCGTGGTCACCGCGCTGATCGCCGTGCTGGTCGTCTTCCCGGCGATCTTTTCGATCTGGCGGGACGCGGCGCACGCGGCGGCGGCGGATCACGTCCTGGCCCGCTTGAGGGCCATTCCGGCTTTCCTGGAGAGCTCGATATTTCGCACCGGCCGCCGCCGGCTCGCCCGGCTCTCGGACGTGTTTCTCAAAAAAGGTTGAGACCGGCGCCCCCCGCGGTCACCGCTTCCTCGGCCCCGTCTTCTCGCCGGCCGGCCGTTCCGCCGCGCCGAGCGCGTCGGCGAGACGGGCTTGGGCGGAGCCGGGCCGAGGGTCAGCTCGCGATCCATCAGGTCCCGGTTCAAAGCGGTCTTTTCGACTTGCGCGACCAGCGCACTAATTCAGCTTGATGGCCGTCTTTTTGTTGATGGGTGGTGCGGCGATGGCTTCGGTTTGACCATTCGGGCGCCGAATGACGACTCGGATTGCCTGTTCGAGGTCGCCCAGGCCGAATGTGAGTTCCGGGTTTTGATCTGTAAGCATGCCAGCTCCCGGAATTACCTCGCGCGTATAGCTCCGCCCGTTATCGGTCTCGACGCTGACCCGGGTGCCGAGGGCAGCGACGGTGTCGGGCACAACAATCGTAATGTAGTTCCCCGAAGAGGTGTTCAGAAACGCGCGCGCCGGGCCATCCTTGTTGATCCATAGGAGGTCCGGCCGGCCATCGCCGTCCAAGTCCGCGATCAACGGCGACTGGCCGAAATATTTGTTTTCAATCCCCAGGGACGGCGCGTGTTCGAACGCGCCCGCGCCCGTCTCGCCGCGTTGCAGATAGGCACGACCGGAGAGCTTGAAAAACTTATGGATCGGCCACTTGATGTAATTCTGGGCAACGAGCAGATCGAGCTGTCCGTCGAGGTTCAAATCCTCGAAAACGGCTCCCCAGGCGAACCCTTCCCCCGTTAGCCGGTACGCATCGGTTACGTCGGTAAAACGGAAGCCGCCCTCATTGCGCAACAACAGCCATTCGTGGGTGTGGCGCTGATCGCCGCCGATATCGCCCCTGGTGAGGAATGTCGGGATCGAACGACCGACATTGGTGAAAAACAGATCCTGGTCGCCGTCGTTGTCGATATCGCCGGCCGCCAGCCCCATCCAGAACCCGTAACCCGAATGGGTGGCGATCGATTCGAATGTCCGGTTCCTCATATTCCGGAATATCTCGACCTCGCCGGTATTCTGCGCGACGACCAGATCCTGCCAGCCATCGCCATCCAGATCGATAAACACGGAGAAGAACGTGTTCTGTTTCCCGGCGCTGCCGGATGAGGCGGTGATGTCGGTGAAGGTGAGGTCGCCGTTGTTCAGCAGCATCCGGTTCGTCTTGGCGTGGCCCGGATCGTTGAACGTCGCGCTGCGGAACGATGGATAATCCACGAACACGCCGATATAGAGATCCCCGTCGCCATCGTGATCGATATCCGAAACCGTAACGCATAACGGCACGGAGTGGTCCGGAAGATCGACAGCGATGCGGTTTTCCCGAAACCGCCCGCCGTCATTGAGATAGAGATAAACGCCGTCATTGCGGGCCACCAGCAGATCGGTGTCGCCGTCGGCGTCCATGTCGATCGCGGTGGAGCCGTAGGTGGCGGCATCATTGGAGAGGCCCGTGCCCTTTTCGATGTCCACGAGCCGGCCGTCGCGGTAGCTCAGCAGGACATCGCGCTGGCCCTGTCCGCCGCCAATGAAGACTTCGAATTTTCCGTCACCATCGATGTCGATAGCCGCCGCGCCTGTAAACGGGTGCGTGAGGTGATTCCAACTGTGCACAAATCCAGCCGGGACCGGTTTGAACGGCGCGGATGAGCCAAGGCTTTCCTTCTCGGGATAAAAAACGCCGAGCAAGACTAGGACTAAAACCAGACCGGCTACGCCGAGAATCCTGGGAGTGGTCATCATCGGAGTGCTCGCCGAAGAAGAGGTCGCAAGCAGGTTAAAATCTGCCGCCTGGAATGAATCCAGGCGGCTGATTTTTGAAATCGGGCCATTGGTTTTCTTATCCCGAAATCCAGTACCACAGTTCCACGTACCAGGGCGTACCGCCGTCCGCGACGATTTTTGTCACCACGAAGGGCTTGCGGTGACCTTCGGTGAAACCGACGTCCATGCGGGAGACCTTGCCGTTGGCATCGACAAAGATGAAATTATCCTTGGTGATTGTCGGCGCAACCATCGCAAAGGTTTCCCCGTCCGGAGTGACGAGGGCCTTGGGAGCCAGATGCTCCTCCTGATTTGTGTCCAGCAAAGCGGCAGCCTTTGTCTGAAGATCCGCCGATGGGATGACATTGCCACCAACCTCCATTTGCAACGGATCTGGATTGCCGGTCGTGGCCAGCGTGACCAAGGCGTCCGAGGCATTTCCGGACGAGAGCGGCGACGCAGCGAAAGCGCTGCCCGGCGCGGCAAATGTGAGCGCAAATGCAATTTGAATTGCGGCGGTTCTGATCGAAACCGTTTTGTCCTTTGTCATCAGTTTCTCTCCTCCAATCGAGCTCTTGCAGCGAGTTCAAGGCCGACGATTTGCCTTGATAGCGCCGTTAATTTGGAGGCTGCCTGCCGGCGGGGCCAATATAGACTGCGCATGGTTTTGATAGTCGCGGCGTATATCGATTGGTGCGGCCGAAACCCGGTCCCTCCACCCAAGACCGCGCGCGGCCTGATGCGATCGGACATGGCGAACCGGATCGGTTGGAAGGGTGAGGGAAAAGCGCGACAGCCGTTCCGGCTAAGCCGCCCGGGAATCGATCAAGGCCGCTTGGCCGTCGTTCAAACCGGGAATTGCCGCGCACCAGTCGGCGGTCCGCAACAGTTTCTCCAAGCCCGCTGCCGCGGGCGAACGCTGACGCCCGCCCACCGCGTAGAGGTAGACCGTCCGATCGAATT
>CAYVYD010000214.1:0-4858 GCA_964454415.1 uncultured Hyphomicrobiaceae bacterium
CCGCGAGCACGTGGCCATGCCCCTGCCGCCTGAGTCCCTCGATCAGCGCCTCGCGGTCGATGCCTTCGATCGGAGACTCGCCGGCCGAATAGACGGGCGTCACCAACACCGTGTCGGCGTCGCCGAAGCAGGTGCAGAACTCGCCGAACAGGTTCTGGAGCCGCGAATAGCGGTGCGGTTGGACCACGGCGAAGACGCGCCCCTCGGCGGCGTTCCTGGCCGCTTTCAGGACGGCGGCGATCTCGACCGGATGATGGGCGTAATCGTCGTAGACGGTGATCCCGTTCCAGGTGCCGGTATGGGTGAAACGGCGCTTGACGCCGCTGAACTTGGCGAGTGCGCCGCGGATGAGGTCGTCGGCGATGCCGATCTCCGTCGCGACGGCGACTCCCGCGAGCGCGTTGAGGGCGTTGTGGGCACCCGGCATCGGCAGGGTGATCTCCTCGATGGTGCGCGCGCCGCCCTTCACGTCCGGTCCGACATCGACGTCGAACCGGATGCCGCCGCCCTCGGCGCGGAAATTGGCGACCCGCAGATCGGCGTCGTCGGCGCGGCCATAGGTGAGGACGCGGCGGCCGGCCTCCTCGCGCCTCAGGGTGGCGACCATCTCGCGCACGATCGGGTGGTCGAGGCCGGCCACGACCAGGCCGTAGAAGGGGATGTTGGTGAAGAACGAGCGAAAGGCGGCGTGCAGCGCCTCGATCGACACCCAATAATCCATGTGCTCGGCGTCGATATTGGTGACGACGCCGATCTGGGTCGGCAGCTTGATCAGCGTGCCGTCGGATTCGTCGGCCTCGACCACCATCCACGCGCTCGAGCCGATGCGCGCGTTGGAGCCCCAGGCGTTGATGATGCCGCCGCTCAACACCGTGGGGTCGAGCTCGGCGGCGTCCAACAGCTCGGCGATGATCGAGGTGGTGGTCGTCTTGCCGTGGGTTCCGGTGACCGAGACAGTGGCGAAGCCGCGCATCAGCTCGGCCAGCATCTCGGCCCGGCGGATGATCGGAATGCCCTTCCCGCGGGCGGCCGCCACTTCCGGGTTGTCGGGTTTCACGGCGGAGGAGATGACGAGGAACCGCGCGCCTTCGACGTTCATGGCCGCGTGGCCGATGGCGCAGGCAATGCCCATCTCCCGGAGGCGGGCGACGTTGGCGCTCTCCCGCATGTCGCTGCCGCGCACGGCGTAACCGCGGGTGTGCAGAACCTCGGCGATGGCGCTCATGCCGATGCCGCCGATTCCGACGATGTGGAACGGCCCGATACCGCGGGGCATCTGCATACGCCTTACCTCTCCCTGCCGCGAGCGGACGCGATCATGTCCTCGACCAGATCCGAAAGCCGCGCGACCGCGTCCGGCCGGCCGATGGCGCGGGCGGATGCGGCTGCGCAGCTCAAGCGCTCGGTGTCGTGCAGCCAGCTCTGGATTTCATCCGCCAGTCTTTCCGGAGTCAAATCCCCCTGCCTGCGGCATCTGGCGCCGCCTGCTTCGGCAAGCCGTGTTGCATTCTCAAGCTGATCGTTGTCAAGGGCGTGGGGCAAGGGCACCAGGATCGCCGGCCGGCCGATGACGGTAAGCTCGGCAACCGTGGAGGCGCCGGCGCGCGAAATCACCAGATGCGCCTTGGCGATGCGCTCGGGGAGATCGCCGAAGAACCCCGCCACCTCCGCCTTGATGCCTGCCCCGCCATAGGCCATGCGCACGCGCTCCTCGTCCTCGGCACGGCACTGCTGCACCACCTCAAGCCGCTTTCTGATCGGCTCGGGCAGCCGGCGCAGGGCGATCGGAACGCAGTCGGAGAAGAACCGCGCGCCTTGGCTGCCGCCGAAGACGAGCAATCTGATCGCGCCCTTGGCGCCGGGCGGCCGGTAACCCGCGTCGCGCAGGGCGAGCACCGCATCGCGCACCGGGGCGCCGGTGAGCCGGGCGCGCGAGTGGGCCGAGGACGGCAGCAGCCGCGTCTCCTCGTAGGAGAGCGCGATCGCGTCGGCGAAGCGGGCGAACAGGCGATTGGCGCGGCCCATCACGGCGTTCTGCTCGTGAATGGCGGTTGGGACGCGGGCGATCGTGGCGGCGGCAAGCGGCGGGATCGAGGGATAGCCGCCGAAGCCCACCATCGCCAGCGGCCTGCTTCGCCGCAGCAGGCGCCAGGCGGCAAGCGTGCCGCGACCTAGCGTCAGCAGGGTGCCGGCGAGCGCCCACGGCGTGCGCGAGTTAACCGTCGCGGAGGGGACGAAGTGGATATGCTTGGCGGGAAAGCCCGCCTCGTAACGCTCGCCGCGCTGCTCGGTGACGAGATCGACCTGGTAACCGCGGCGGGTCATTTCCTCGGCGAGAGCGCGGGCCGGAAACAGATGTCCGCCGGTGCCGCCGGCGACCACCATGAGCAGTCCCTTGCTCAAGCCTCGAGCTCCCCGAGAACGGGCCGGCGGGACTCGACGCGCCGGGCAATGCTGACGACCCGCGGGCGGCGGCGCATCATCCCCAGCGCGAGCCCCACGGTCAGCGCCATCGAGATCAGCGACGAGCCGCCATAGGAGATGAAAGGCAGCGTCATGCCCTTGGCGGGCAGGAGACCCAGATTGACCGAGACGTTGATCAGCGTCTGCAATCCGAACAGCAGCATCAAACCCGCCACCGCGTGGCGGACGAAGCCGTCAGTCTCGTGCATGGTGTGGCGCATGCCGCGCAGGACGATGAAGGCGAACACCGTGACCAGGACGAGGCAGACAATCAGACCGTATTCCTCGGCCGCCACGGCGAAGATGAAGTCGGTGTGCGAATCGGGGAGGATGTCCTTCACCTCGCCCTCGCCCGGCCCCCGCCCGAACCATCCGCCCTGGATGAAGGACTGCAGCGCGTGGTCGGTTTGATAAGTATCGCCCGATCCCGGAAAGATGAACAAATCGATGCGCGCGGCGACGTGGGGAACGCTGACGTAGGCGAGCCCCATGCCGATCGCGGCGACCGCCACCAGCGCCCCGACCCAGACGAGATGAACGCCGGCGAGAAAGAACAGGCCGCCCCACACCGCGGTCACCAGCAGCACCTGGCCGAAATCGGGCTGCAGGATAAGCAAACCGATGAAGACCGCGTAAAGGCCGAGCGCGAGGGGAAGCCCGGGCACGTCGGTGCGCGACTGGCTTTCGGAGAACAGCCACGCGCACAGCACGACGAATCCGGGTTTCAGCATCTCCGAGGGCTGCAGCGAAAAGGGACCGAGCTTCAGCCAGCGGGTCGCGCCCTTGATCTCGGGCCCGACGAACAGGGTCGCAACCATCAAAGCGAGCCCGCCCACCACCAGAAACAGGCACAGGCGCCGCATCTGCCGCGGATTGAGCAGGGATGTGCCGATCAGAACGAGCGCAGAGGGCACCACGAACAGGGCGTGGCGTTTGACGAAATAGTAGGGCTCGAGACCGAGCTTGAGGGCGATGGGGGGGCTGGCGGCTAGCGAGAGCACCAGCCCACCCGCCATCAGCAGCAGGACCGAGGAAAACATCATGTGATCGATGGTGAACCACCAATCGCTCAACAGGCTGCGGTCGGAACGTCTCAGTCTCACGCCGCGCCTCCGGCGGTCATGACGGCGTCCTTCAGGCCGGCGACCGCGGCGCGGAAGGCCGCGCCGCGGGCGGCGAAGTTGGCGAACTGATCGAAGGAGGCACAGGCTGGTGACAGCAGCACGACCGGATGGTAGGCGCCGCTGGCGGCGGCGTCACGGGCCGCCGCCCCCACCGCCTTCTCCAGCGTGCCGGCGACCACGTAATCGACCCTGCCCTCGAGGGTCCGGGCGAAGGAACCCGCCGCCTCGCCGATGAGGTAGGCGCGGCGGATGCGCGAAAAATAGATCTCGAGGCAGGAGATGCCGCCCTCCTTGGGCCGGCCGCCGGCGATCCAATAGATGTCGTCGAAACAGGCGAGAGCGCGCGCCGCGGCGTCGGCGTTGGTGGCTTTCGAGTCGTTGACGAAGACGACGCCGCCGAGCCGGCCGACCTCCTCCATGCGGTGGGCGAGGCCCGGGAAGGTCTTGAGACCGGCCGCGACCTCGTCACTCGTGAGGCCCCAGGCTCGCGCGACGGCTAGCGCGGCGGCGGCGTTCTGCCAGTTGTGCTCGCCCCGCAGGGTAGCGATGCCGGCGAGCGGGATGGCCGCCTCCTCGCGCCCCTCCGTCATTTCGACCAGCGCGCCGTCGCGGACGAACACGCCGGTCTCGACGGGGCCGTTGGTGGAGATTCGCTTGACCGCGCGGGTGGCCTCCAGGGTTTCGGCGACCGCGCGGCTCGCGGCGTCGTCGACGCCGACCACGGCGCAGCCGCCCGCCTCGAGATTCTTGAAGATGCCGGCCTTGACGCGGGCGTAATTGTCGAAGCCGCCATGCCGGTCGAGATGGTCCGGCGTGATGTTGAGCAGCACGGCGGCGGAGAGCTCGAGGGAGGGCGTCAGGTCGAGCTGATAGGACGAAAACTCGATCACGTAGGTCATGTCGTCCGCGAAGGGCTCCAGATCCAGTATGGCGGTGCCGATGTTGCCGCCTAATACAGATTTGTGACGCGAGAAGGCTAAAAGATGGTCAACGAGGGCCGATGTGGTCGATTTGCCGTTGGTTCCGGTGATGCCGATGACGCGCGCCTTGGAGCCCTCGGCCTTGCGCTCGCGGAAGAAGAGCTCGGTGTCGCCGATCGCCTCGACGCCGGCCTGCCGGGCGCGCTCGACGCTCCAATGGGGCGCCGGGTGAATGAGCGGGACGCCAGGAGCCAGAACCAAGCAGGCGAAGTCCGACCAATCGGCCTCGGCGAGGTCGACCAGAGGAGCGCCAACGGCAGCGGCCTTGTGGCGGGCCGCTTCGCCGTCGTC
>CAYVYD010000215.1:0-4809 GCA_964454415.1 uncultured Hyphomicrobiaceae bacterium
TAGGCGGCGCAGCCGCTGGCCGCGGTGATGCCGGGCACGATCTGGAAGGGGATGCCTTCCGAGGCCAGGGTCTCGATCTCCTCGCCGCCGCGGCCGAAGATGAAGGGGTCGCCGCCCTTGAGCCGCAGCACCCGCTTGCCCTGGCGCGCCAGCCGCACCAGCATGGCGCTGATGTCCTCCTGGGGCAGCGTGTGGTTCTTCGCCATCTTGCCCACATAGATGCGCTCGGCGTCGCGGCGGACCAGGTCGAGGACCGGCCTGCCGATCAGCCGGTCGTAGAGCACCACGTCGGCGCGCTGGATCAGGTGCAGCGCGCGGAAGGTCAGAAGATCGGGATCGCCGGGGCCGGCGCCGACCAGATAGACCTCGCCCAACGGTGCCGCGCCGGCGCCCTCGGCCGCTTCCAGCGCCTTGAGGAACTGGGTCCGGGCGCCAGCCTCGTCGCCCTTGAGGAAGAGATCGGCGGCGACGCCTTCGGAGGCGTCCTCCCAGAAGTGGCGGCGCGCGCGCGCGTCGGCGATGCGCTCCATCACCAGCTCGCGGAAGCCGCCGAAGAAGGCGACCAGCCGGCCGAAGGCGGCTGGGATAGTGCTCTCCAGCCGCGCCTTCAGCAGCCGTGCCAGGATCGGCGCCGCGCCCCCCGTCGAGATGCCGATCACGAGCGGCGAGCGGTCGACGATCGAGGGCATGATGAAGTCGCAGAATTGAGACTTGTCGGGGACGTTGATGAGGATGCCCATATCTTTGGCGAGCGCGTGCAGGCGGGCGTCGAGCGCTTCGTCCTCGGCGGCGCCGAAGATAAGCGCGCAGCCCTCCAGGTGAGCCGCGTCGAGCTCGCCCGCGAGGTGGGTGAGGCGCTCGTGGTCCCTGATCTCGCGGAAGTCCTCGCCGAGCTTGGGGGCGAGCAGACGGACGTGGGCGCCCGCGCGCAGTGCGAGCTCCGCCTTGCGCGCCGCCGCCGTCCCGCCGCCTGCGACCAGAATGGTCTTGCCGGCTACGTCGAGAAAAATCGGCAGGTGTTCCATCGGGCGCGTCCCTTCCTAAAGAACCCTATGGCCTTGCGGCCCTGTGCCGGGAGGCCGCCATGGAGGGTCAGGCCGTCTGGCGCTCGGCCCACGCCGCCATCGCGCCCGCCCAGCGGCGCGCCGTCGCGGCGTCGACGTCCAGGATCGTGAAGCGGCTGCCCTCGCGGATCGTGATCCGCATGAGCCGCATGCCCGAGTCGAAGGTCACCTGGTCGAATTTCACCTGGCGTCCGTAGGGCGCTTTCAGCCGCTCCAGCTCTTCAACCGTTTCACCGCTCACTTTTCCTGCCCCCAATAGAACGAGCTCTCCAAACGGGTGTACCAGTCGCGGGGGGTGTCGCGGTAGTCCGGCTTGACGTCGAACTGCAGGAATATCTCGCCCTCCTGCGCCACCTTGATCACCAGCTTCTCGAGCTCGTCGAAATTGGTGACCTCGGGATGCTGGATGATGAGATCGCTCAAATTGGCCATTGGTCCCTCCCTGGAGCCGGCCGGGCGTGCCGCGGCGGGGCTCCTAATGCGTCGTCCCCGCGATCCGCTCCCGGTAGCGCAGCCGCAAGATCAGCCGGCCGGCCTCGTCTCCCTCGGGGTCGGCGAACCGCGTCCGGTTGTGTAGCACGTTGTTGCAGATCAGCCCCTGGCCCGGCTCCAGGCGGTGGCGGAAGATCAGCGGGTCGCCGGCCGCCAAGGCGCGGTTGAGAAAGTCCACCGCGGCCCGCGTCGTGCGGTCGTCGCGCCAGACGATGTTGCGCGCCCGCGCCGTATAGCGCATCTGCAGCGCCCCGCTCGCCGGGTCGATCGAGAAGACGGGACCGGTCGATGCCTGGCGCACGCCGCCCTGCTCCTCGACATGTTCGGGAACCGTCATCGCCTGCGGGTGCGTCAGCGCGGCGATGAAGGCGGGGTTCTCGTCGCGCAGCCGGATATAGGCGATTCCCGGGTCCAGCAGCATGTTCTCGCCGCCCGAGCGGGCCGGACGCACGCAATGCAGGATGAACGATCTGATCGGCTGGCGGGGGTCGTTGTAGTAGCCGTCGGTGTGCCAGTTGAGCGGCCGGTCGGTGTAGGGGATGAAGCCGCGCTGGGCGGGTGCGTCGGAGACCTGGAGCGCGACCACGCCGTCGTCGCCGGCCGAGCGGTGGCGCTCGGGAGTGGAGAGCCCGAAGGCGCTTGCGAAAGCGATGAGGGCGCCGCGCAGCGCCCTCTCGTCGTTGAAACCGGCCTCGCAATGATAGAGCGCCATGTTGGCGCGGCGGCAGCAGGCGGCAATCCCTTGGGCCTCGGACTCTGAGGGGTCCGCAAGGTCCTTGATGCGCGTAATGCACTCATCGAGCGTGGCCGGGAAGCCAGCGAGCTTCGCGGCACGCCAACTTTGGTAGCCTGTCTCGTTGTGGATATTGAACGGATCCGCGAGGACCGGAGACGGCTCAACCGATTGATTCTCAAAAGATATATTCAATCCACCGGATCTCCGATTGGGGCGCCTTCACGGTGCGCGAAGCGCCTCCGCCCGTGCACAGAACGAATAGATATAGGTTTGATATATTCGAATAAAATGATATAAAAAACCATAGATCACCGAAAGGGAAACGAATTTGTTGCCGAGGCATCCCGGAAAACGGAAAATTTTTTTGTGCCGCGACATGGAGCATTGGGGATTCGCCGGTTTTCCAGACTCTTCGTCAACCGTTGAGGGGTTGGCACCGCCGCTAGGGAACGAAGGCCTGGGGAACGTGAGGGGATCGCGCCATCGAGGAGGAAGGGTTTATGGCTAGGGACAACGGTTCATCGCCGAAGAAGAACGGTTCGGCAGTCAATAAGAAGACGAACGGGTCGGCGAAGCCGCAAAAACACGCGACCCCCATGCTGGACGAGCTCGAAGGCGGACCGTGGCCGAGCTTCATAACCGGACTGAAGCGCCTTCGCGATTCCGACGACAAGCAATTCGCCCCGATGATGAACGATCTGCTGGGCCAGCTCGAGCACTCCTATGAGGAGCGGCTGGGGTTCTGGAACGGCGGCACCGTCGGCGTCTTCGGCTATGGCGGCGGGGTCATCCCGCGGTTCTCCCAAGTCGCCGAGAAATATCCCGAGTCGAAGGAATTCCACACCCTGCGGGTGCAGCCGCCGGCGGGCTTCCACTACACCTCCGACGTGCTGCGCCAGCTCTGCGACGTTTGGGAAGAGCACGGCTCCGGCCTGATCGCCTTCCACGGCCAGAGCGGCGACATCATGTTCCAGGGCTGCTCGACGGAGAACACGCAAAAGGCGTTCGACGCGCTCAACGAGATCGGCTTCGACCTCGGCGGCGCGGGCGCGGCCATGCGCACTTCGATGAGCTGCGTGGGCCACGCGCGCTGCGAGATGTCCTGCTACGACGAGGTCAAGGCGCATCGCGGCGTGATCAACGAATATCTCGACGAGATGCACCGCCCGGCGCTGCCCTACAAGTTCAAGTTCAAGTTCTCCGGCTGCCCGAACGATTGCGTCAACGCGATCCACCGCTCCGACTTCGCCGTCATCGGCACCTGGCGCGACGACATGAAGGTCAACCAGGAAGAGGTCAAAAAATACGTCGACAAGGTCGGCCGCAAATACATGATCGACGCGGTCATCGCCAATTGCCCGACCCGCTCGCTCAGCCTCAACGACGACGATACGCTCGAGGTCGACAACAGGAGCTGCGTGCGCTGCATGCATTGCCTCAACGTCATGCCCAAGGCGCTCTCGCCCGGCGACGACAAGGGCGCGACGATCCTGATCGGCGGCAAGCGGGCGCTCAAGATCGGCGACACGATGGGGACGGTCATCGTGCCCTTCATGAAGCTGGAGACGGAGGAGGATTACGAAAAACTCACCGAGTTCGCCGGAGAGATTCTCGAGTTCTTCGCCGACAACGCGCTCGATCACGAGCGCATCGGAGAGACCATCGACCGGATCGGCCTGCCTGCCTTCCTGGAGGCGATCGGGGTCGAGCCCGATCCCAACATGATCAACCATCCGCGCACCTCCTGCTACGTCCGCACCGACGACTTCACCGAGGAGGCGGAGAAGTACTTGCAGAGGAAGGCGGAGGAGAAATCGGGCGAAAAACCTGCTGCCAACGCCAACGAGCCGACCCATCCGGTCGCGGCCGAGTAGCGTGCGGTTCCAGCAGGGAGATCCCGAAAATGAGCAAACAACAGGAAACACCCAAGCTTCCAGAGGAAACCGGCGTGCCGGACCCGTTCCTCTACATGCACCCGGTGATGAAGAAGAACTACGGCAACTGGGACTGGCATGAACGGCTGCGGCCGGGCGTCCTCCATCACCGCTCGAAGACGGGCGAGGACATCTGGACCGTGCGCGCCGGCACCCAGCGGCAGATGGACGTCTACACGATCCGCAAGCTCGCCGACATCGCCGACGAGTTCGCCGAGGGCCACGTGCGCTTCACGACCCGCGCCAACATCGAGTTCCTGCTCTCCAAGCGGGAGCTGGTCGAGCCGCTCATCGAGAAGCTGACCGAGGAGGGCTTTCCGGTCGGCGGTACCGGCAATTCCGTGTCGATGATCTCCCACACCCAGGGATGGCTGCACTGCGACATCCCCGGCACCGATGCCTCCGGCGTGGTGAAGAGCCTGATGGACGAGCTCTATCAGGAGTTCATCACCGAGCAGATGCCGAACCGGGTGCGCATCACCACCTCGTGCTGTCAGGTCAATTGCGGCGGCCAGGGCGACATCGCGATCAACGTGCAATACACCAAGCCGCCCAAGATCAACCACGACCTGGTGGCAAACGT
>CAYVYD010000216.1:0-4794 GCA_964454415.1 uncultured Hyphomicrobiaceae bacterium
GGGCGAAGGCGTCCTCGTCGCCGTCATCGATTCCGGCGTCGATTCCTCCCATCCCGCCCTTGCCGGCGCGGTACTCGAGGAATTCTCCGCCGTCGACGCCAAGGCGCAATCCGACGACACCCACGGCACCGCCGTCGCCAGCGTCATCGCCGCGCGCAGGGGCATGGAGTCGGTCGCGCCCCAGGCTCAGATCCTCTCGGTCAAGGCCTTCGCCCGCGACCCCAAGCTCGGCCACGTCCTCGCCAACACCTTCGATATCCTGAAGGGCATCGACTACGCGGTGGCCAGGAACGCCAAGATCCTCAATCTCAGCTTCGCCGGCCCCCGAGATCCGCTGATACAGAGCGCGCTCGCCGCCGCCGCCAAGCGCGGCGTGGTGATCGTCGCGGCCGCCGGAAACAAGGGCCCCAAGGCGCCCCCCGCCTTTCCCGGCGCCTATGGCGACGTCATCGCCGCCACCGCGACCGACGTCAAGGACAAGCTTTACAAGGACGCCAACCGCGGCGACTACATCGCCATCGCAGCCCCCGGCGTCGACGTGCTGGCCGCGGGCCGGAAGAAGGGCTATGGCCTCAATTCCGGCACCTCCATGGCCGCCGCCTATGTCAGCGGCTCGGTCGCCCTGCTGCTGCAGACCAGTCCCGGGCTCGATTCGGCAGGGGCAGCCAAGCGCCTGGCCGCCAGCGCCAAGGACCTGGGCGCCAGTGGCAAGGACCCCGATTACGGCTATGGCCTGATCGACGTCGCCAAGGCCGTCACCAGCCACTGAACCGGCCCCGGCCGTTGGCGTCCTGGCGCGCTCGTCCCGAACTGGGGTGATTTGTCTTCCCGTTTCCCGGCCGCAAGCTCTACACTGCCGCCGCCGGGTCGCGCCAACCGCGGCTGAACCGGGGCTGCGCGCTCCCCCATGAAGCCTTCTTCCAAATCCTCACCCATGCCCTTGCCCGCCGCGCTAGCCACGCCCCGCCCGCCCGATCGCCCGGCCCTCGATGATTGAGGCGGGTGATGGACTGGCAGCGGCTGAAGATATTCTATTGGGTGGCGAAGGCGGGCAGCTTCCGCCAGGCGAGCGACGACCTCGACGTCTCCGCTGCGGCGCTCTCGCGCCAGATCGCCCTGCTGGAGGCCGAGCTCGAGGTCAAGCTCTTCATCCGCCACGCCCGGGGCTTGCGGCTCACCGAGATGGGAGAGACGCTGTTCCAATCGGCGCGAGCGGTTTACAGCGAGACCAAGAGGGCCGAGGCGCTGCTCGACAGCAGCCGGGGCGAACCCCAAGGCGTTCTGCGTGTCACCACCTCCGTCTCCTTCGGGATGGCCTGGCTGGCGCCGCGCATCGCCGAGTTCGTCGACCGCTTCCCCGAGATTCGCATCGAGCTCCTGGTCAGCGACGCCGATCTCGACATTTCCATGCGCGAGGCCGACCTCGCCATCCGCTTCGAGTCCCGCGAGCACCCCGAGCTGGTGCGCAAGCGCTTGACCACCATACGTTTCTACCCGTGGGCGGCGCCGGCCTATGTGCGGAAATTCGGAACACCCAAACGGGCGGAGGATCTCGACGGCCACCGGCTGATCGCCTATATCCGCCCCGACCCGTCTGATGACCGCGCCTACAACTGGCCGCTATGGGCGAGGCGGCGCAACAAAAACCCGCGCCAGCCCTATCTGCAGACCGACAACCTCTATGCCGCCTTCCAGGCGGTGAGAAGCGGTCTCGGCATCGCCGTGCTGCCCGAATATTACGCCTGGGACGATCCCGAGCTGGTCGAGGTTCTGCCCAAGCTCAACCTGTACCGCCGCGAGGTGAGTTTTCTCTACGCGCCCGAATTGCGCTCGCTGCGCCGTCTGGCCTCGTTCCGCGACTTCGTGATCGAGAGGATCCGCTCCTCGGCCTAACGGCCGGCACGGCCTCGTTCGGCCTCTGAGGCATCACGTTTTTCGAACGCTGATGTTGCGCGCAACACATGGCTTAAAAATTCGTCCGCAACTAAGATCGCTTCCCCACAAGGCTACAGGCGCCCCCGGCCGCGCGCCCATAAGGACTGGTAAGTAAGTTAGGGAGTGAATCTATGTCGACACGTGGAAAGCGGCGCTCGCCCTGGGGAGAGGACGACCGGATCGGAGCGATGAATTTGGTCGGCCCCGAGGTCACGCTCAACGCGCTGAAATCGGTTAGTCAGGGGCGGATCATCGACATGAGCCACGAGATTCAGGCGGGCGCGCCGGTCATCCCGCCCTTCATCGGTCCCTATCAGATCGGCATGTGGGCAAACCCCGAAAGCACGCGCCGCCTCGCCAAGGCGCATTTCGAGGCGACCAACGACCCCGGCGTCTTCACCGAACGGGTCGATATGTGTTTCCACACCGGCACCCATATCGACGCGCTCGGCCATTTCACCTGCGGGGACGAGATGTTCGACGGCTGGCACTACCAGGCGCACAGCACCAATTGGGGCCTGGAGAAGAACGGCATGGAGCAGATGCCGCCGATGATCACCCGCGGCGTCGTGCTCGACGTCTCGGGCAATGACGGCGGCGATCATCTGGAAGGCGGCAAGGTGATCACCAGCAAGGACATCCAGGCCGCCTGCGAGAAGGCCAAGGTTGCGCTCGAGCCCGGCGACGTGGTGATGCTGCGCACCGGCTGCGGCCAATACTTCATGGCCAACAACGAGAAATATTGCGAGAGCGAGCCCGGCATCGAGGAAGAAGGCGCCCAGTGGCTGATCGAGCAGAAGGTCTGCGCCATCGGCACCGACACCATGGCCGTGGAGGTCCTGCCCCATCCCACTCCGGGAAAGGTGTTTCCGGTCCACCAGCAGACGCTGGTGGAAGCGGGCGTCCACCTGATCGAGAACCTGGCGCTCGACGGCATCGTCAAGGAGAGGGCGTCCACCTTCTGCTTCGTCCTGCTGCCGGTCAAGTTCACCGGCGCCACCGGCTGCCCGGTCCGTCCCGTGGCGCTTCTCTAAGGCTTCATCCGTCCAAACCGGGGGCGCGGTTGCGCCCCCCGACCCACACCAGGAGAGCACCGATGATCGTAGCTCATGTCCAATTCCTCACCGGCGGCACGGCGCCCGACAAGATGGCGGAGCTGTTCGAGGGAACCGCTCACAAATACACGACCATGAAAGGCCTGATGCGCAAGTACTACATGCTCTCCGAGGACGCTTCGATGGCGGGCGGCGTCTATCTGTGGGAGACCAAGGCCGACGCCGAAGCCGTCTACGGCGACGAGTGGCGGGCCTACATCAAGGAGCGCTACGGCACCGAGCCCGTGGTAACCTATTTCGAGTGCCCCGTCGTGGTCGACAACGTGACCGAGGAGATCATCACCAGGACCGCGGTGAAGCAGGTCGCCTGAGGTTCTCGCGCGATAGCGCCGGCGGGAGCGGGCGCGCGGCGGCGAAGCGGTCCGGGACACATGCTGAAACAACAACAAAAATAGCGGTAATCGGGAGTGAAACATGGCCAACAAGTATCGACCGGACCCCAATCAGGTTCTCTTCAACCACGACCGCGCCATGGCGCAGATGGACGAGAACAAGCTCGACGCCATCGTCGGCGCCACCTTCACCAACTCCTATTACATGTCGGGCGTGCACACGATCTATGACGATTGGCCGTGGGTCGAGCCTTATCAGGCGGCGATCGTCGCCCGCGACGACGCCAAGCCGCCGACGCTCGTCACCATGACCATGTTCCTGCCCTCGCTGGTCGGCGGCGTCTCCACCTGGATGCCCAATGTGCGCCTCTACGACTGGCTCGCCATCGACAAGACCCTGGAGCCGCCCGACACCGAGAGCGAGCTGGTCGCCGAGATCGGCCGCTTCATCGGCGACCGCGCCAGTGGCGACGTCGAGAAGAATCTGGTCGACGCCACGGTCGGCGCCTTCAAGCAGTTGGGCCTCACCAATGGCCGCATCGGCTTCGACGATCTGCGGCTGGCCAACTACATCAAGGAGGAACTGCCCGGCATCGAGATCGTCGACGCCTTCAAGATCATCATGGATATCCGCAAGGCGCGCACCCCCCAGGAGCTGCGGATGTTGAGCTACTCGGCGCGCGTCAACCATCTGGGTCTCGAAGCGGTGATAGAGGCGATCCGCCCCGGCATCAAATGGAGCGAGCTCGCCTATCTCTTCAAGGAGACCTGGATCAAGCATGGCGGCTCCTCCGTCTCCGACAAGGGGCTGTTCTGGGGCGGTGCCTTCAAGGGCAAGTACATTCCCGACGCCTTCTACCTCCCCGACAACGACTTCGTGGTCGAGGAGGGCAAGTACTACCTGATCGAGGGCGAGGGACAGGTCCAGCAGTACCACGCCGACTGCAACCGCACGGTGTTCCTGGGCGAGCCGCCCAAGGACTATCTCGGCGGCGTCGACGCCATCATGCGGGCCTATCAGGCGATCGAGAAGCCGCTGCGGCCCGGCGTCTCGACGGCGGAGGTCTACCGCGCCGCGCTCGGCGTCATCTTCGAGCACGGCATCCCGTTTCCGCGCAAGACGGCGGTCGCCACCCACGGCGTCGGCCTCGAATTCGTCGAATGGTACGGCAAATACCCGACCCAGCGCGCGATCCCCGAAAGCTACATCCTGGAGGAGGGCGTCACCATCGGCATGGACGTGCTCTATTACGGCCACACCCTCGGCACCTTCCACATGGAGAACGGGCTGATGATCGCCGCCGACGGGCCGCGCTCGTTCTACGCCCCGCCCAACACCGAGCGCGTGCTTCCCGCTGGGCTGATCGTCAAGAACGGCAACGGCACCGAGACCTATTGCCCCTCCGACGTCA
>CAYVYD010000217.1:0-4744 GCA_964454415.1 uncultured Hyphomicrobiaceae bacterium
TCGGATCCCACAACCGCAGCGCGGCGTAGAGCTTCATCGCGGCCGGATCGATGTCTTGCACCACGCCGAAGCCCCACATGGCCATCGAGCTGTCGGTGACTTCGCTGATCGGAGCAAATCCCGAGTTCGCGGTCGGCGTCAGACCCAACAGGCTGTCTGCGTTGCCGCCCACGCCGTAGTCGTTCCATTGACCGTATTCGACGTAGAGCGTGGTCGCGCCGGCATTCGGCATCAGCAGCCGGCGCTTGATGCCGCCCTGCAGATACCACTCGGTGGCGTCCTGCGCCTGCTGACCGGTGACCGGAGCAGGAAACGCGCTGGCGCGCAGATGCGACTGGCTGTTGCTCACGCCGAACTGGTCGTGGCTGAACGCCGCGTAGCCGTAGAGGCCGGTCGGCACGTGCATCGCAGAGGCCGATCCCGAGAACCGCTCGTGGTCGTAGCGCTCGTCGACGCAGTTGGCGAGTATGGTCGTGTTGACCGTCGGCGCCGGGCAGACGATGCCGTTGCTCAAGCCGATCACGTTCGGACCGAAGAAGGTCTCGGTCTCGTCCGTATTCCACATATAGCCGAGGCCGGCGACCAGGCGGATCGAGTTCCACTCCTTCTTGTAGCGGACCGCGATGTCGGCGAGGTCGTCTTCGCCCCAGGCGGCCGAGATCACCAGGCCGAACAGCGACGGCGAGTCGTAGCGCACCACGTCGCCGCGCAACCCGTCGTTGTTCGTATAGGGAGCCACGGCCGTGAGGTTGGACAAGGTGACGCCCGTCCGGCAGCCGGCGCCGGTACAGCCGAGCGAGCCCTGCGGGCGCGCCATGACCATGCCATTGCCCCATTCCGGCGTCGCGTCGGCGATCGGGTTGTCGGCCAGGTTGAGCTCCATGATGGCGTCGGTCGCGGCCGAGTCGTGGCCCAGCGTGAACTTGCCGAGTTGATCGTTCTTGACGTGGAACGACGCGCGGCGCGAGCTGACGATGCCGTCGACATTCTCGTTGGCGCCGCCGTCGAAGCGCTGATTGACGACGTCGGACGAGGCGCTCTCCGCCTCGATCTCGATGATGAAGCCGGCCGACCAACCGGGCAGCAGATTCGCGTCGCCCGTCAGGCGGAACCGCGTCTCGGATTCGTCATTGTCGACCACGTAGACGTCGTTGTTAACCTCGTCGTCCCAGTACATGATCATCTTGTTGACGTGACCCGACAAATTCAGGGTAACCTTGCGGTTGCCCTTCCGGACCGTCGTTGCCTCCAGCTCGGCGACGCGCTCTTCAAGGTCGGCGCAGCAATCGCCGCCAAGATCGGCGGCGTTGGCCGGCGAGAGGGCGATTCCACCCGCGAACAGGCCGGCTGCCGCTGCTATGGCGAAACGACTGGTCGTCTTCATGAGTCCCCCAATCATTTTCATCTCCATTGTGTTTTTTGTTCCCCTGAAAACCTCGAGCAGCTGCCAATGAGCTCCCTGCCCTGAGCGCCAGACCAACCTGCTCTCGGTTCTCCGCCTGATTAGCTGGCTGACTTGAAGCTATGCGTATCTAATGCGTCCGGACGGGTAAACTGAAATGCGCCAACGCAGGAAGATATTCCCGATCCATGTGACATAAATGTGACTCCTGGATAACGGCGGGATGACGGAATCGCTGCGTTTCGATGACGGATTCGAAAATGCTCGCGCGATGATGCAATTTCCAGATTCAGCAGCAGATGCATCCGGAACAGGACAAATTTTCCAAAATTGAAAACGAGATGGAGTTCAAATGGAATTTGTTCTTGAAAAAAATAATATAATAGATTAACAACGAATATGATATAGATTTGTTCGACATAAATATAGGAAATATTTCAAATATATTATTTTAATATTTCAATTTCAAATAAGTAAAATCTTCAATGTATTATCATAAAAAATCGATTACGCCTTGAGTCTTCGGGATTCAATCTCGAAAAACCCAGCCGGATGAAATCTTTTCAGCTTCGGGGGCAAAGATTTGCCGAGGCCCTTTCATTGTATCGTCGATAGTTGAGCGGCATCGAAGGAAAATGCGATTCCGGCATCGGCGATGACTTGTCTCTCGCCCCCTGAGGGGTGCCGGAAAGGCGCGCGCTCCGGCTGCCGCTAAGGGCGATTCCATCGCCCGGTTTGATGCCGTGATCGAGGGGATGAATCGAAGGCTCGCCCATCCCTCGTTTGAGGCTAAAATAGGTGGTTGGTTCGCCCGCCGTTCGCCTTCTTAGGATCCAGATGTCAGGCATGTCCGAAAAGACTCCCCCCCCCATCGACCGCAGCTGCGACGTCGCCGTGGTCGGCGCCGGTCCGGCGGGCCTGAGCGCCGCCCTGGCGCTTGCCACCATCGGCGCCAGGACCCTGTGCGCGGGACCGCCCTTCAGCCCCGACCCCGCTCGCCCCGACACGCGCACCACCGCGCTTTTGGCCGGTTCCGTCCAGTTGCTCCGCAATACCGGCGTCTGGAGCCGCTGCGCCGCCATGGCCGCCCCGCTCGAGGCGATCCGGATCATCGACGACCGGCGCGCCATCCTGCGCGCGCCCGAGGTCGAGTTCCGCGCCGGGGAGCTGGGGCTGGGGGCGTTCGGCTACAACATTCCCAATGCCGCACTCGTCGCGGCCATGATCGGCCAGGCGCGGCGTCTGGAAAACCTGAAGCTCGTCGAGACCGCGGGCGTCACCCGAATCGAACCCGCCGGGGCGAGCGTCCGGCTGACCCTCGACGAGGGCGGCGGGATCGACGCGCGTCTCGTCGCCGGCGCCGACGGCAGGCGGTCGCTCTGCCGGCGGGCCGCTGGCATCGCCACGCGCGGCTGGCGCTACGATCAGGCGGCGATCGCGTGCAATTTCGACCACGCGCGGCCGCACGAAAACGTCTCCAACGAGTTTCATCACGAGGCCGGTCCCTTCACCACCGTGCCTCTGCCCGGACGCGCATCGAGCCTCGTATGGGTCGAGCGTCCGGCCGAAGTCGAGCGCCTCGTGGCGCTCCCCGATGAGGCCTTCATCCAGGCCGTGGAAGCGAACCTGCATGGCCTGCTGGGCCACGTCACGGGGTTGGGGCCCCGCGCCGCCTTCCCGCTCTCCGGCCTCACCGCCAGCCCGCTCGCCGCCTCCCGCATCGCGCTCGTCGGCGAAGCCGCCCACGTCATCCCGCCGATCGGCGCCCAGGGCCTCAATCTGGGCTTCCGGGACGCCGCCACTCTCGCCGAGGGCGTGGCCTCGGCCCTCGCCGCGGGCGCCGACCCTGGCGGCGAAGAGGTGCTGCGCGCCTATGACCGCGCACGCATGAGCGACGTCGCCAGCCGGACCTTCGCCGTCGATCTGCTGAACCGCTCGCTGCTGACCGAATTCCTCCCCGTCCAGCTCGCCCGTGGATTGGGTCTTCACCTTTTGAAATCGATCGCGCCGCTGCGCCAATTCGTCATGCGCCAAGGATTGGCGCCCAATCGCGGCCTGCCGGCGCTGATGCGCGCGCCCGACGGCGCCGCCGGCATCTAGGCGAAAGCTCGGCGCGAATGCTCAGCCGCCGGTGTCGGGCAGCACGCCGTTATCCTGACCGAGCGCCGGCGCGCGGCGCGCGGCGCCGGCCTCCCGCCGCAGGGCGGGCGCCAATGGCAGCGGCAGCGCCGCGATCGGCTCGGCGCCGCTCGCGCTCAAGCGGTAGTCGAACAGACCGCGGGCGCGGAACTGGGGCGAGCGAACCGCCTGTTCGAGGGTCTTGATCACCGAGCAGCAGCAATCGGCCTCGCCGAATAGCCGCTCCCAATGGGCGCCGTCGCGGCCGGCAATGATGCGCCCCACCTCGGCGATCGTCGCCCTCCCGCCGGCGGCGTCGTCGCGCAAGGCCCGCGGCAGGCCGACCGCTTCGCAGAACGCCGCCCAGAACTTGTCCTCGAGCGCGGCCACCGCCACCACCGCGCCGTCGGCCGTGGCGTAGAGCTGATAACGCGCGCGCGCGCCTGAGAAGACGTGACCGCCGGGCTCGGGCCAACGGGCGCCCGCCTCACCTTCGGCCAGCGCCCAGAACCCGAAGGGCAGCATGTTCTCGCTCATCGCCACGTCGAGCCGCTCGCCCTGCCCCGTCCGCTCGCGGCGCATCAGCGCCAGCAGAATGTTGATCACCGCCGGATAGCTCCCGCCGGCGATGTCGGCGGCCAGCAGCGGCGGCAGATGGGGGGCGCCGGGCGGGCCCGGATTGAGCGCCAGCACGCCGCTTTCGCCCAGATAGTTGAGGTCGTGCCCGGCGCGGTCCGAGAGTGGCCCCGTGTGGCCGTAGCCGGTGATCGAGCAATAGACGAGCCGGGGGTTGAGGGCGGCGAGCGCCCCGTAGCCGAGCCCGAGGCGTTCCATGACGCCCGGCCGGAATTGTTCCACCACCACGTCGGCCGCCTCGATCAGCGGCATCAGCCGCGCCTTCTGGGCCTCGTCCTTGAGGTCGAGGGCGATCGAGCTCTTGCCCGCGTTGAGCAGCGCGAACAGCGCCGACTGGTCGCCCCAGCGCGGCCCCGACCGGCGCATCGCCTCGCCCTCGGGCGGCTCCACCTTGATTACCTCGGCGCCGGCCTCGGCGAGCATCAGCGTCGCCAGGGGGCCCGGAAGCAGGGTGGTGAAGTCGATGATCTTGACGCCGTCGAGTGGCAGGTCCTGCACGGCTAATGGTCCTTTGCTTGGGAACGGGCGCCGACCCTAGGTTGAGAACTCATAAATAACGCCCATTCTGCGCGCGATGGCGTTGCGCCC
>CAYVYD010000218.1:0-1730 GCA_964454415.1 uncultured Hyphomicrobiaceae bacterium
AGATGTGTATAAGAGACAGGTTCGGCGCCGCCGGCCACCGCCCATTTGGATTCCCGCCTTCGCGGGAATGACGAAGGGGAAAGCGGGAGTGACGAAGGGGAAAGCGGGAATGACGATTGGGGGAGTGCAGCGCCTCGTCAAGCGGCAGGGGCATGGCCACCGCCCATATGTACTCCCGCCTTCGAAGGTGAGGTCCTCAAGGCCCGCCCCGCGCCGCCGCCCAAACCAGCCGGGCGATGCGCCAGGGGGGCGCCAGGCCGCCCGTATCCCCGCCCCGCGCAGCGGCGCGCTCCAGCACCCGAAGATCGGGGCCCGCGAGCGCGAGCGGCAGCATGGCCCGGCGGACCTCCGGCAGGCACGAGTCAAGCCGCGCGCGCGCGCTTTCGAGCGCGGCGCGCGCCTTTGCCCTCATCTCGCCGAGCGCGCCCTCGAGTCCGGGCGCGGCGCCCGAGGCGATGAGCCGCTCCGCCTCGACGCCGTGGCGGGCGAGCACGTCGCGCGGCACGAATAGCAGGCCGCGCGCCAGATCGCGGGGGAGCCGGCAGAGCAGCCGCGTCAACCCATAGGCGAAGCCCGCCTCCCGGGCGGCGGCGGCCGGTCCGGCGGCATCTTCCGCCGCCTCGGCGGCGAGCGCGAACAGCGCGCCATCGGTATTTTCGAGATAGGCCGCAAGCGCCGCCTCGTCGGGGAGCACCCCGCCCTCGACGTCGAACAGGTGTGCCTCGACCACGCCCTCGAGCAGCGCGACCGCCCGGGCCCGCCCCCGTGCCACCTTGCCGAGGGCGTCGGCGACGGGCGCGCCGGTCGCCTCACCCGCCTCGATCGGACCCATGGCATCGCGCCACCATTGCAGCCGGATTGCGCCCAGTTGGGGCTCGCTGGAGGTCGCCGCAATGCGCTCGAGCTCGCCATTGAAGGCGGCGAGCGCCATCAGCCGGCCGCGGGCTGGCTCGCCCGTCAGAAGGGCTGAGAGATAGCGGTCGCGGTCGCCCGCGCGGGCGGTCTGCCAGACGGGGTCGGTTGGAGGGGTGGCCGCCATCGGCTCATGGAACCGCGATCAGCGCCGCCGCGACGGCGCGGGCCTCGTCGAGAAGCACGTTGAGGGTCCGGCAGGCGGCGCCGGTGTCCATCACCTCGAGCCCGACGCCGGCTAGCGCGAACGCCTCGTAGATCGCCTTGGCGGGCCGCACCAGGCGAGTTCCCGTCCCCAACAGCAGGAATTCCACCGCCTCCGCCTCGGCGAAGACGGGATCGAAGTCCGCCGCCGAAAGCGTGGAAACGGTGCCCGCTTCCCAGCCATAGACACCGCTCGGGAGCACGAGGAGCGATCCCCTGTGGCTGAGCCTGGCGAAGCGGAAGCCGCCATTGCCATATGCCTCGATGGGGGTGGGCGAAGGGTAATGCGCGCCGGCGGCCATCACTCGCCGGGCTGCGGACGCTCCAGCGGACCGCCCGACCCGCGCTTCTCCCTATCCTTGCCGGGCGCGGCATCCGGGGTTTTGGCGCCGCCCGCCCCGCTCCAGTCGCTCCGCACGCCGAGGACTATCAATAGCGGCGCGGCGATGAAGATCGAGGAATAGGTGCCGACCACGATCCCCCAGATCATCGCGAAGACGAAGCCGCGGATCACCTCGCCGCCGAAGGCGTAGAGCGAGGCGAGCGCGATCAGCGTCGTGCCGGAGGTGAGGATGGTGCGCGAGAGCGTGTTGTTGACCGAAAGGTCGAGCAGC
>CAYVYD010000218.1:1830-4715 GCA_964454415.1 uncultured Hyphomicrobiaceae bacterium
GCCGGAGGTGAGGATGGTGCGCGAGAGCGTGTTGTTGACCGAAAGGTCGAGCAGCGCGGCCAGCGGCATTTTCTTGTATTTGCGCAAATTCTCGCGAATCCGGTCGAACACCACGACGGTGTCGTTGAGCGAATAGCCGACGATGGTCAGGATCGCGGCGATGATCGACAGGTTGAACTCGAGCTGCAGGGCGCAAAAGATGCCGATGGTCAGCGTCACGTCGTGCACCAGTGCCGCCACCGCGCCCACCGAGAACTGCCATTCGAAGCGGAACCAGATGTAGAGCAGGATGGCAAAAATGGCGCTGAGGATGGCGATCACGCCGGATTCGACGAGCTCGCCCGACACCGTCGGACCGACCACCTCGACGCGACGGTATTCGACCTCGTCGCCGAGCGCCTGCTTGACGGCGGTCACCGCCTGTTGCTGGGTCTTCTCGCCGCCCGGCCGCTGCCCGATGCGGATCAGCACCTCCTCCGGCGCGCCGAACTCCTGGATCTGAACGTCGCCGAGGCCGAGGCCGCCGACGCGCGCGCGCAGATCGCCGACATCGGCCGGTCCCTGCTTGGAGCGGATCTCGATCAGCGTGCCGCCCCTGAAGTCGATGCCGTAATTGAGGCCGACGGTGAAGTACAGCGCCAGCGAGGCGAGGATCGCCGCGCCCGACAAGATGAAGCAGAGCTTGGAATACTTGATGAACTTGATCGACGTCTCGTCGGGTATCAGTCTGATGCCTTTCACCGCGCCCTCCCCTACAGCGGCACCGCTGCGGGCCGCCGCATCTTGACCCATTGGGCGATCATCAGGCGCGTCAGGGTGAAGGCGGTGAACACCGAGGTGATGATGCCGATCGACAAGGTCACGGCGAAGCCGCGCACCGGACCCGATCCCAGCCAGAACAGGATCACGGTGGCGATGAAGGTGGTGATGTTGGCGTCGAGGATGGTGCCGATCGCGCGCGAATAGCCCGAATCGATCGAGGCGATCGCCGATTTCCCCGCATAGGCCTCCTCGCGGATGCGCTCGAAGATCAGCACGTTGGCGTCGACCGCCATGCCGATGGTGAGCACGATGCCGGCGATGCCGGGCAGCGTCAGCGTCGCCTGCAACAGCGATAGCGCGCCGATGATGAGCGCGATGTTCACGGCGAGCGCGAGATTGGCGAACAGCCCGAAGAGGCCGTAGGAGAGCGCCATGAAGACGACCACGAAAACGATGCCGATGACCCCGGCGAACTCGCCGGCCGCCACCGAATCGGCGCCGAGGCTCGCGCCCACCGTGCGCTCCTCGATAATGGTTAGGTTTGCCGGAAGCGCGCCCGAGCGCAGAAGGACGGCGAGATCGTTGGCCTCCTGTACCGAGAAGTTTCCGCTGATCTGGCCGCTTCCGCTCAGGATCGGCTCGCGGATCACCGGCGCCGAAATCACCTTGTTGTCGAGGACGATGGCGAAGGGATGGTTTACGTTGGCCTGGGTCACCCGGGCGAAGCGCTTGGCGCCGGCGCTGTCGAAGCGGAAGGTGACGATCGGCTCGTTGGTGCGCTGGTCGAAGGAGGGCTGGGCGTCGACCAGATTTTCGCCCGTCACCATGGCGCGCGACTGCAGCAGATAGCAGGAGACGTAACGGTCGCTCGATTCGACGATTTCCGTTCCCGGCGGCTTGCGCCCGGTATCCTTCGCCTCCTGGCAGGTGGTCGAGGGATCGACCAGCTTGAATTCGAGCTTGCCGGTCTTGCCCACCATCTGCTTGAGCCGCGACACGTCGTCGATGCCTGGCACCTGAACCAGGATGCGGTCGAGGCCTTGGCGCTGGATCGTCGGCTCGGTGGTGCCGAAGGCGTCGATGCGGCGGCGCACGGTCTCGATCGAGGCCTCGATCGCCGAGCCGATGCGGTGCTCGAGGCCGCGCTCGGTGATGTTGAGCGCGATCACGCCGTCGCCCCGGTCGGTGACGTTCAGGGTATTGACCGAGGCACCGGTAAACACGGAACCTCCAACCGATTGATCGAGTTCTCGCAGTTTCTTCAGAGCTTGGTCGAACTGCGCCTGGTCGCGGATGCGGACCTGCACCGAGCGGTTGGCCACCGAGGCGGAGATGCCGCGATAGCCGATATGCTCGACGCGCAGGGCGTCGCGCACGTCGCCGCGGATGGTCTTGAGCCAGTCCTCGACGAGCTCCTTGCGGTCCATTTCGTAAAGCAGATGGGCGCCGCCCTGGAGATCGAGGCCCAGATTGATCTGCTTATGCGGGATCCAGCCCGGCAGTCCATCGAGGGTCTTGGCCGAAAACAGGTTGGGCGCGGCGAATATCACCCCGCCGACGGCGATGACCAGAATCAGGATGATTTTCCAAGGGTCGAAATGCAGCATCTAGCCTTGTTCTCTCAATGCGGGCTCCCTTCGGGAAGGGCGTCGGCGGGAGCTGAGCGTATCAGCAACCGCCTCCCCGCGACCGGCCACCAAAAAGCAAACCACTGGTGGTTTATATGGGGCGCTCTCCCGCCTCAATCACCCTTTACCGGCGCGCCCTTGCTACGCACGTCGGCGATGGTCCCGCGGTCGAGCTTCACGCGCACGCCGTCGGCGATCTCCACCTGCAGCTCGTCGTCGGAAATGATCCGGGTCACCTTGGCGTGCATGCCGCCCGCCGTCACCACCGAATCGCCCCGCCGCAGCGACGCGATCATCTGCTGATGCTTCTTCTGCCGCGTCTGCTGGGGACGGATGACCAGAAAATACATGATCAGTATGACGATCAGAAACGGCATCAACAGGCTGAACACGTCGCCCGCTCCACCCCCGGCGCCACCGGCACCTTGCGCATAGGCCGCACCAATGAACATTGCAGCACTTCCTCCCTTATGCTCACCCGAAGGCCACGCGGCC
>CAYVYD010000219.1:0-4710 GCA_964454415.1 uncultured Hyphomicrobiaceae bacterium
GGGCTCACCGAGCTTGCGCAGCAGATCGGCCGCGAACTCCGACAACGTGTCGTCCCGCGCGCCCATCACCACGATCCGGTCACCGGTACGAACCAGTTCGCGCAATTTTTCGCCGCAGGCATCGCGGTCCGGCAACGCATGGGCCTGGCGTCCGCGCTCAACGACGCCTTCAGCGATGTCGCCGCTCGTTACCGTGCGCTCGACCGTGCCGCCAAAATAAATCGGTTCGGGCATGAGCAGAATATCGGCGTCATCCAAGTCCTCCGCGAAGCAATCGATGAACGCATCTCTCATCTGGTTCAACGGGCCAAAGCCGTGCGGTTGGAACATGACGAGAAGTCGGCCCGGAAACTCGTGCAACGTGGCGAGCGTTGCCGCGATCTTGTCCGGATTGTGGGCGAAATCGTCGATCACCGTGACACCGTTGGCGCTGCCCGTGACCTCAAGTCTACGCCGAATGCCGCTGAAGCCCTCAAGATGCGCGCAGGCTTGCTCCAGCGCGACGCCGCCGGCCCGCGCGGCCGCCAGCGCAGCAAGCGCGTTCTCGACATTGTGCCGGCCAGGCACCGGCAGATGGACCGCCGCAGCCGCACCGCTCGCTTGCTCGTTTACCCGGAAGGCAATGCCGTCGCGGGCAGGAACGAGATCGCTTGCGTAAAGATCGGCTTTGCGGTTTTTCAGGCTGTAGGTGATCGCCTTTTCCGCAGCGATTTCGCCCGCGATGGCGGCGGTCTCGTCATTGTCGAGGTTTAGAACCGCGGTCTCGCCCACCTCGACAAAGTCGCGAAACAGCGCGCGCAACTCATCGAGCGATTTGTGGTCGACCGATATATTGTTCAACACGGCGATGCGCGGCCTGAAGCGCGCAATGGAGCCGTCGCTTTCGTCCACTTCGCTGACGAACAGATTTGGATCGCCAGAGACCGCGCTCGCAAAGGGCACATGGGGCGTTATGAAGTTGTTCATCACCGCACCGTTCACGATCGTCGGCTCGAGCCCCGCCTGATCCAAAATCCAACCCACCATGCCCGTCGTCGTGGATTTGCCGCTGGTGCCGCCAACGGCGATGCTCTGCGAGGCGGCGTTAAAAAGCTCGGCGAGCAGCTCAGCGCGTGTCATCAGCCGAGCCCCGACCCGACGCGCTGCGACCACATCCGGCACGGTCTCTTCCACCGCGGTCGAGGTCACCAATGTCTGCCCGTTATCACTGATGCCGCTGCCATCCTGCGGGTGGAGGTGAATGCCATTGGAGCGCATGAACTCGAACTTCTGCGACGTCCGCCCTTGATCAAGCGAGCGGTCGGAGCCTTCAACAATATGGCCGGTGGCGTGCATAATCATCGCCAAGGGCAACATGCCGCTGCCACCGATGCCGCAAAAGAAATAGCGCTTAGGACGGGTCATCGGATATTGGCTAGCTGATGCGGGCGCGCTCTCCAGCACGGCCGCTCCGGCAAGTGCGGACGGTGGGAAGACGTTTGAATGGCTGACCGATCCTTCAAGATAGGCGTTGTGGCGCCAGGCTCACCCATCGAGCCTGACCTGGCCGAACAGGTGAAAGGCGTGGCCGCGTCCCTCGATTGCGAGCGGGCCCTGGACATCTCTTTTCATCCGCAGTGCTTCCAGTCGGCGGGCCATTTCGCGGGCCCCGATACTATCCGCTGCGACGCGTTTGTCGAGATCGCCAACGATGCGAGCTTTGACGCGCTGTGGTTCGCGCGCGGCGGCTACGGGTCTTGCCGCCTGATCGAGCGCGCGCTCCCCAGGCTGAAGCGGGAAGCACGCAAGAAGCACTATCTGGGCTACAGCGACACCGGCACCATCCTGGCCGCGCTTTACGCTGATGGTTTCCCAAATGTCGCGCACGGCCCGATGCCCGCCGACATCATGCGCGAGGGCGGCAAGGCGGCTGTCAGCCGGGCGCTTGCCTATCTCTGCGACCACGATGCGTCAGCGCTCGAGCCCTCGCTATCGCCCAAGAAAAAGTCCGCCGCCTTCAACATCTCCATTCTGAGCCATCTGATCGGCACCCCCTACCAGCCCGATCTCGCCGGGCACGTGCTGATGCTAGAGGAAATTTCCGAACAGATGTACCGGATCGACCGGTCACTCTTCCACATCACCAGCAACCCCGATATCCGGAAAGCCGCCGGCATCATGCTGGGGCGTTGCGGCGACATCCTTCCCAACGATCCCGATTTCGAGCAGACGGAAGAGCAAATTGCGAAGCACTGGTGCGAAGTTTCTCAAATCCCCTATCTTGGGCGCGCCGACATCGGCCACGATAAGGACAACAAGGTCGTACCCTTTGGCGCGCCGCCGACGGCATGATCGCGCCCCTTCGAACCGCTTTTTTTAGGGCCTTGCGCTTAGCGCCGCCAGGTCAGCCCGACAAACGGATTGACGCGATCGGATGCCGAGGTGACGCCGAAGTTGACGCCGCCATCCAGCTGAAAATTGCTGGTCACGGCGTAGGTGAATCCCGTGCCGACCAACAGCACGTCGCCGCGCGGGTCGTCAGTGCCGAGAACGGTTGCGATTTCGTAATAGGTTCCGAGCCGATCCCCCCATTCGTAGGACAAAGCCGCCGAAGCGACGGCCTCCGCGTGGTAGCCCGAGCCTCGTTCGTCCTTGGTGGCGGTCACCCCGCCATTGACGCCAAGCCCGAAGCCGAGCGGCAACACGGCCGCGAACGGAACGATGATCCCCCCTTCGACGTCCTCGGGACTGACGCCGTTGCTGCTATCGGTCGGCAAGGAAACGAATGGCAGGAGCGCGAGAGCCGTATCACCCGGAGTCTCGAACGTGTCGTTGCCGAACAGATTTAGTTTGCCTCGGATCTCAAGACCCCCAATGCCGTCTTCCTCGCTCGATCCCATGCCCGAACCCGGCCGCGTGCGGACGATGCCGTAGGGCTGCCAAACGACGTTGATCTCGCTGTTGTGCGTCACGCCAATGCGAAGATTTGTGACGGCGTAGTCGTAAGTGTCTGTCTCGATGCCGTCGCCATCGGCCCGCTGGCGCGAAAATCCAAACGCGTTGACCTCGGTCTGCAAGCGCCCTGCATCGACCGTTATCGGACTTTCGGTGAGATCGGGACGGTCGGTGGTCAGGTCGCGAAGCAACCCATCGGGCGTTGGATTCGCCAAGCCGTATTGGCTCTTGTCCGCTGCAAGCAGCGGCGTTGCCAAGAGCAAGACAATTGCCATGCAAAATACGGCCCCGCGTACCGACATATCGCCCCCAAATTCCTATTCGGCCCATAGCGTATATGCAATTAAGAGCGATTTGCAAATCTTATCGCAGCGACCGAGTATTTGGGGAATGCGAGTTTCGTTGATTGGGAAGCCGCCGCGACGGTACGGGCGGCTCACGGTTAGAGCCGCCGCACGGCCGTCACTTCGAAGCCAAATTCGGAGATCCGTTTGAGCGCCTCGTCGAACGGCTCGATCACCGTTTCCATGTGATAGGCGCTGGCGTGCAGCAACTGGCTCTCACCGGTCATGATGCCGACGTGATCGTTCCAAAAGACGAGATCGCCGCGGCGCAACGTCGCCGTGTCGAATTTGCCTTTGAGCGCTTCGCCGAGGGCCGACGCCTGCTGGTCGCTGTCGCGCGGGCAAGCGTGCCCCGCCGCCTCGAGCGCGATCTGCACCAAGCCTGAGCAGTCGATGCCGAAGCTGGTGCGCCCGCCCCACAGATAGGGCGTGCCCAGAAAGCGCGCCGCCACCGCGACGAAATCCTCGGCCGTCTCCTTCCAGGGCGCGGCGTGGGCCCGATGGACGAAACCGCCGCTTGCGAGCTCGAGGAACGCGCCGCGCTCGCCCTCGACCGCGAGCCCCGCATTGAGGCTCACCGCGGCGAGCGGCGGCAGCTTGATGTCGGGGCCGGGGAAGACGAAGCTGCGCAGCGCCGTCACCCGGTGGGTCAAGGGCGTGACGGCCGCGCTCAGCGCCTCGCAGGAGATGTAGCCGACATAGGCGTCGCGCTCGAGCTGGACCCAGCCCCAGCCCTCGTTCTCGTCGTAGAGCACCAGCATCTCGCCCATCAGCGCCTCGGTCTCGAGCGGCGCGTCGGGACGGGGCTCGCGGCGCAGCGCCGCGCATGGCGCGCGCACCTGCCGGCGCTCGCCCTCGGTAAAGCGGGGGGCCTCGACCTTGCCCTCGAGACGCGCCGCCGCCAGATCGGCGCGGTAGGCGTTGACGCGGGGGTCGAGCGCGCTTTTGTTGCCCGTTCGCGTCATCCGAAGGTCTTGGCGAAGAAATCGAAGAGCGCGCGCGCCCCTTGCGGCTCGCCGCCCTCGGGACGGCCGGGCTTGGCCGCAGGCACCCAGCCATAGATATCGAGATGCATGTAGCGCTTGGCCTTGCCCACGAAGCGCTTGAGGAACAGCGCGGCGGTGATCGAGCCGGCGAAGGAGCCGCTCGAGATGTGGCTCAGATCGGCGATCTTGCTGGAGAGCATGTCGTCATAGGGAGCCCAGAAGGGCATCCGCCACAGCGGGTCGGCGACGCGGGCGCCGCTCTCCAGCACGCCTCGGGAAAAGCCGTCGTCATTGCAGTAGAGCGGCGGCAGGTCGGCGCCGAGCGCCACCCGCGCCGCGCCCGTCAGCGTCGCCAGGCTGACTAGGTAGTCGGGCGCCTCCTCGTCGGCGAGGGCGAGCGCGTCGGCCAGCACCAGGCGGCCCTCGGCGTCGGTGTTGCCGATCTC
>CAYVYD010000220.1:0-1379 GCA_964454415.1 uncultured Hyphomicrobiaceae bacterium
CCGAGGCGGGCTTCGTCGCCGCCATCCTCGACCTGCAGAAGCGCCTGCTGCGGGCGGCCTGACGCGCCGCCGCGGGGCGGACGCATTCAACCAAATCCGAATTGAACCAGATCAAGGACGGCGTTAAACGCGAGCCTGTAAGGTTGGTGTAAGGTTTGGCGTTGCGCCGGACGCGGCGCCGCGCGGACCCGGTCCCGCGGCCGGGCTGGCTCGTTTAGGATTGGCGCATGCGTCTCGTTTCCCGATGCGGCATGGGTTTGATCGCGCTTTTGAGCGCGATCCTGGCCCATGCCGCCGTCGCGGACGATGCGGCGCTCACGCCCAAGGAGCGCCTCGGCAAGGCGCTGTTCACCGATCCCGAGCTTTCGGCCGGACACAACCAGGCCTGCGGCTTCTGTCACGCTGCCGAGACGGGCTTCACCAGCCCACGTGACGACATCAACGCCGGCGGCGCCGTCATGGAGGGCTCGATCGCCGGGCGCTTCGGCAACTCCAAGCCGCCGAGCGCCGCCTACGCCGCGCAATCGCCGGTGCTCTACCACGCCTTCGAGGAGGGCGAACCGCTATTCTTCGGCGGCATGTTCTGGAACGGGCGCGCCAGCGGCAAGAAGCTCGGCAGCCCGGTCGCCGATCAGGCGCAGAACCCGTTCCTCGATCCCAACGAGATGGCGCTCCCGCACCGGGCCTGCGTGGTCAACCGCGTCTGCAACCCCGCCGACCCCGGCCATTACCCGGTCAAGCTCGCCCAAGTGTGGGGCGCCGGCATCTGCCGCATCGCCTTTCCCAAGGACCTCGAGGAGCACTGCGCCGATCCCGGGGTCAGAATCGCGCTGGATGAAGAGACGCGGAAGCAGGTCGATGCCGCCTACGACAAGATCGCTTTGTCGCTCGCCGCCTATGGCGCCTCGCGCGAGGTCAACCCCTTCAGCTCCAAATACGACCTCTATCTCGCCGGCAAGGCCACCCTCGGTCCGGAGGAGGCGAAGGGACTGGATGTCTTCGAGAACAAGGGGCTCTGCGCCAACTGCCACGTGCTCGACCCCGGCCCCGGCGGCGGCCCGCCGCTCTTGACCGACTTCACCTACGACAATCTGGGCGTCCCCCGGAACCCCGCCAACCCGTTCTACGCCAACGCCCGCTCCAACAAGCTCGGCCGCGCCTGGGTCGAGGAGGGGCTCAAGGCCTATCTGGAGACCGATCCCCTCTACAAGCCCCTGGCGCGGAGCCAGCGCGGCAAGGTCAAGGTGCCGACGCTCCGGAACGTCGACAAGCGCCCCGCCCCCGGCTTCGTCAAGGCCTTCATGCACAACGGCTACTTCAAGAGCCTCGAGGGCGTCGTCGATTTCTACAACACCCGCGACGTCAAGCCGCGCTGCAAG
>CAYVYD010000220.1:1479-4675 GCA_964454415.1 uncultured Hyphomicrobiaceae bacterium
CCTCGAGGGCGTCGTCGATTTCTACAACACCCGCGACGTCAAGCCGCGCTGCAAGACGCCCGACCTCACCGCCGCCGAAGCGCGCGCGCGGAACTGCTGGCCGGCGCCCGAGGTGGCGGAGAACGTCAACAAGGACGAGATGGGGAACCTCAAGCTCACCAGGGCCGAGGAGGCGGCCCTCGTCGCCTTCATGAAGACGCTCACCGACGGCTACGCCCCCGCCCGTTGACGCCTTGCCAAAACGAAAGCGGGGCCCCGAAGGGCGCCGCCCGCACGTTCGTTCCAGAAGCAAATGCCCGGTGAGGCTAGTTCCTGGCCAGCGTCAGGCTCGCCGTTCCCTTTTCGCTCGTCATGGTGACCCGCTGCTGGGTGCCGCTCACCACCACGGTGAACTGGCCCGTGACGCTGTGCTGATAGTTGTGGAAGGTGCCGCTGTAGCGGTTGGCGCCGACCTTGCGGACCGCTGCGGTCTGGCTGATCAGGCCGACCCGCGAGACGTTGCAGCTGGCCTGGACGTTGTAGCTGGGGCCCGATCCCTTGGTGTAGTTGATCTGGCACCGCGCCGTACCACTGTTTCCCGACTGACCGTGGGTGGAGCCCTGGCCGCTCCAATGGCCGATGATGGAGGTAGACGTCGCTTCGGCGGTGTGGGCCGAGAGACCGATCACGACCGCGATGGCGCTGGCGAGCAGGTAACGCATGGGGGGGGTTCTCCTCTTCGATCCTTCGCCGACCCGAACCGCTCATCCGCGGCCGCGACGGCTCGATTGACGTGTCCGATAGCGCTTGGTCGCGCTGACCCGGGAAATGGTTCAAGGGGATGTGATTTTTTTTGCCGCCGCGGCAGCGCGCCCGCGCTGGACAGCTCCGCCTCCCGTTCCTAAGCTCCCGCCCGCTTCAGCGTCGCGAGGGGAGGCCATGGCCTATTGGTTGTTCAAGTCCGAGCCCGGCACCTGGTCCTGGGAGGATCAGGTGACGAAGGGCGCGGCGGGCGAGGAATGGGACGGCGTGCGCAACTACCAGGCGCGCAACAACATGCGTGCCATGAAGCGGGGCGACCGCGGCTTCTTCTACCATTCGGGCGAGGAGAAGCGGATCGTCGGCGTCGTCGAGGTGATCGCCGAGGCGCATCCCGATTCGACCGATTCGACCGGTAAATGGGAGTGCGTCGACATCGCCGCCGCCGAGCCGCTCCCCAACCCCGTCACGCTCGATCAAGCCAAGGCCGAGCCCAAGCTTGCCCAAATGGTGCTGGTCAACAACTCGCGGCTGTCGGTCCAGCCGGTGAGCGCGGCGGAATGGGCGTTGGTGTGCAGGCTCGGCGGCCTCTAGCCACAAACCAAGGAGCGTGGCGATGCAGTTCGTCGGTATCAACTATCTCGCGGTGGTGGCCGCGGCCGCCGCCGGCTTCGGCGTCGGCTTCATCTGGTACGGCCTCTTGGGAAACGCCTGGATGGCGGCGCTGGGCAAGTCCAAGGCCGAGCTCAAGCCCCGGCCCGCCCCCTTCGTCATTTCCGCGGTCGCCCTGCTGCTCGCCGCCTACATGCTGGCCGGCCTGATGGGCCACATGGGCGAGGTGACGCCGCGCTCCGGGCTGATCAGCGCCGCCTTCGTTTGGAGCGGCTTCGTGGTCACCACCATCGCCGTCAACTACGCCTTCCAGAACGCCCGCGCCCTGCTCGCCCTGATCGACGCGGGCCATTGGCTCGCCGTGCTTCTGGTGATGGGGCTGGTGATCGGCTGGATGGGCGTGTGAAGGGGGCGCGCTTGAAGGGTCGTGAGCGCGTCATCATAATGTGATTGGCACGGCAGGATCGAAAGGGCGAGGCAGCGAGCAATGACGGATCTGAAGGTTCACAAGGTTCCGGCCGAGTGGCGCGAGCGCGCCTTCATCGACGAAACCAAATACCGCGAGATGTATCAACGCTCCCTTGACGATCCGGACGCCTTCTGGGGCGAGGAGGGCAAGCGGCTCGACTGGATCAAGCCCTACAGCCGCGTCAAGAACTCGAGCTTCGGCCCGGGCGATGTGTCGATCAAATGGTTCGAGGACGGCACCCTCAACGTCACCGCCAACTGCATCGACCGGCATTTGGAAAGCCGCGGCGATCAGGTCGCGATCCTGTGGGAGGGCGACGATCCCGAGATCGACGCGGCGATCACCTACAAGCAGCTGCACGAGAAGGTCTGCCGCCTCGCCAACGCCCTCAAGACCCTCGGCGTCGGCAAGGGCGACCGCGTCACCATCTACATGCCGATGATTCCCGAGGCCGCCTACGCCATGCTGGCCTGCGCCCGGATCGGCGCCATCCATTCGGTGGTGTTCGGCGGCTTCTCGCCCGATTCGCTCGCCGGGCGCATCGAGGACTGCCGCTCCAATTTCGTCATCACCGCCGACGAAGGCATGCGCGGCGGACGCCCGATCCCGCTCAAGGCCAACACCGACAAGGCGATCGAGATCGCCGCCAGGGACGGCGCCACGGTCGATCACGTTGTGGTGGTCAGGCGTACCGGCGGCGCGGTCGACTGGGTCGAGGGCCGCGACGTCTGGTACCACGACGTGACCGAGTCGGCCTCCACCGGCTGCCGGCCGGAAGAGATGTCGGCGGAGGATCCGCTCTTCATCCTCTACACCTCCGGTTCCACCGGCAAGCCCAAGGGCGTGCTGCATACCACCGGCGGCTATCTGGTCTACGCCGCCATGACCCACCAATACGTCTTCGACTATCACGACGGCGACGTCTTTTGGTGCACCGCCGACGTCGGCTGGGTCACCGGCCACAGCTACATCGTCTACGGCCCGCTCGCCAACGGCGCCACCACGCTGATGTTCGAGGGCGTCCCCAACCACCCCGACAATTCGCGCTTCTGGCAGGTCTGCGACAAGCACAAGGTCAACATCTTCTATACCGCCCCCACCGCGATCCGGGCGCTGATGCGGGGCGGCGATGGCCCGGTGACGGCCACCTCGCGCAAGTCGCTGCGCCTGCTCGGCACCGTCGGCGAGCCGATCAACCCCGAGGCCTGGGAGTGGTATTACAGCGTCGTCGGCGAGGGCCGCTGCCCGATCGTCGACACCTGGTGGCAGACCGAGACCGGCGGCATCCTGATCACCCCGCTCCCCGGCGCCACCGACTTGAAGCCGGGATCCGCCACGCGCCCCTTCTTCGGCGTCGTGCCCGAGCTGGTCGACGCC
>CAYVYD010000221.1:0-4666 GCA_964454415.1 uncultured Hyphomicrobiaceae bacterium
AGCGCGCCTATATCGACACCGGCAAGGTGCGCTACATCATCCGCGAATTCCCGATCGGCCGCTCGGCCGCCGCCGCGGCAATCGTCACCGGCTGCGCGCCGGCCAAATCCTATCTGCGCTACTACGACGCCTTGCTGGTGAGCCAGAAGCAATGGACCGGCCAGAAGGTGCGCCCCGACGCCATCTACAAAGCCGTCGCCAAGCTCGGCATGACCCGCGGCGCATTTGACAAATGCATGACGAATCAAGCCATTATCGACGGCTTGATGTGGGTGAAGGAGCGGGGCCGCAAATTCGGGGTGGCGGGGACGCCGACCTTCTTCATAAACGGCAAGAAGGTGCGCGGCGCGCTGACCTTCGATCAGATGAAGGCCTTGATCGAGCCGCAAATTACCTGATTGCCGTGACCGGCGGCGCGAGGGTGCGTCAGCCGCCGGTTCCAACCCGGTGGATTTGAGGAAAAACCGTTGAAGATCACGCGCTTACGCGCATTGGGCTTCAAGTCCTTCGTCGAGCCGACCGAGCTCCTGATCGAGCCGGGGCTGACGGGCGTGGTCGGTCCCAACGGCTGCGGCAAGTCCAACCTGCTCGAGGCCATCCGCTGGGTGATGGGCGAGACCTCGTTCAAAAGCATGCGCGGCGCCGGCATGGACGACGTGATCTTCGCCGGCACCCAGAACCGCCCGGCGCGCAACATGGCGGAAGTAACGCTCTTCATCGACAATTCCGGCCGCGCCGCGCCCGCCGAGTTCAACGACTCCGACGTGCTCGAGGTGAGCCGCCGGATCGAGCGCGAGGCGGGCTCGGCCTACAAGATCAACGGCAAGGACGTGCGCGCCCGCGACGTGCGGCTGCTGTTCGAGGACGCCGCCACCGGCGCGCGCTCGCCGGCGCTGGTGCGCCAGGGCCGCATCGGCGAGATCGTCAACGCGAGACCCCAGGAGCGCCGCCGCCTGCTGGAGGACGCCGCCGGCATCAGCGGCTTGCATAGCCGCCGCCACGAGGCGGAGCTGCGGCTCGCCGCCGCCGAGAGCAATCTCGAGCGCCTCGCCGAGCTCGAAGGTCAACTCACCCAGCAGCTTCAGAACCTCAAGCGCCAGGCCCGCCAGGCGCAGCGCTACAAGTCGATGTCGGCGAAGATCCGCGAGGCGGACGCGCTGCGCCACCACATCACCTGGTCCGCCGCCTGCGAGGCGGTGACCGCCGAGGAGACCGCGCTGCAGGAGATTCTGCGCGAATTGGCGGAACTGACGCGGGCCGAGTCGGAAGCGTTGCGCGCCCAGGGCGAGGCCGCCGAAGCGCTCGCTCCCCTGCGCGAGGAGGAGGCCAAGCGCGCCGCCGCGCTGCAGCGCCTCAACGTCGAGCGCGACACGCTCTCCCAGGAGGAGGCCCGCGCCGCCGCCCGGGTCGAGGACCTCGAGCGGCGCATTGATCAGATGGAGCGCGACCTGACGCGCGAGCGCGGCCTTCTGAACGAGGCCAAGGAGACGCTGGCCCGGCTGGATGCCGAGGAAAAGACGCTTCAAGGCACCGCCGGCGACGGCGGCTATGCCGAGGCCGAGGCCCGTGCCGCGGCCGAAGCACGCCTCGGGGAGCTGCGGGCGGTAGAGACCGATCACGCCCAAGCCACCGGCGAGCTCGCCGAGGCCAGGGCCGAGCGCGAGCATATCGAGGCCCACCTCGCCGAGGCGGCGGCCCGCATCGCCCGGCTCGAAACCAAGGGCACCGAGATTGCCGGCCAGCTGGCCGCGCTCGAGGGCGCGGCCACCGGCGGCTCCTCCTTCGACACGCTCGAGGCCGAGGTGGCGCGGCTCGACAAGGAGCTGCAAGCGGCCGAGACCGCGATGACCGAGCGCGAGGCTGCGTTGAGCGAGGCGCGCGAAGCCGAGGCCAGCACCCGCGAGGCTTCGGGCGAGGCCAAGCTCGCCGCCGAGCAGCTCGAGACCGAGCGGCGCACCCTGGAGCGCCTTCTGCCGCCCGCCGGCGGCGGCGAGTGGACGCCGATTCTGGAGGCCATGCAGGTCGCATCCGGCTACGAGGCCGCCGTCAGCGCCGCCCTTGGCGACGACCTCGAGGCCTCCTCGGACGATAAGGCGCCGGCCCATTGGTCGAAGAGCGGCGCGGGCGCCGACGACCCGAAGCTCCCCGACGGCGTCGAACCGCTCGCCGCCCATGTGAAGGCACCCCAGGAGCTCGCCCGCCGGCTGCGGCAGATCGGCCTCGTCGAGGCGTCGGACGGCGCCCGCCGCCAGGGCGACCTCAAGCCCGGCCAGAGGCTGGTCTCGCGCCAGGGAGACCTCTGGCGCTGGGACGGATTCAGCGCCAGCGCCGAGGCCGCCGGCGGCGCCGCCAAACGCCTCGCCGCGCGCAACCGGCTGATCGAACTCGAAGACGAGCTGAGCACGGGGCGGCGCGGCGCCGAGCAGGCCGCCGATGGGCTGGCAGGGGCCGTGGAAGCGGCGCGCCTTGCCCACACGGCCGAGAAGGAGGCGCGCCAGGCCTGGAGCGCGGCCCGCAGCGCTCTGGGCGCGGCGCGCGATGCGCTCTCCCAGGCCGAGCGCAAGGCCAAGGAGCAGACGCGGCAACTGGGCGCGCTGGGCGAGGCGGCTACCCTCAACGACGAGGCGTTGGACGAGGCCCGCAAGGCCAAGGGCGAAGCCGAGGACGCGCGCGCGGGGCTCGCGCCCATGGACGGGATCGAGGCCCGCCTGGCCGAGCTGCGCGAGGCCCTCGATGAGGCCCGCCACGCCTATACCGGGGCCGAGGCCAAGCTTGAGACCCTCGAGCGCGAGCGCGGCCTGGCCAAGGCGCGGCTAGGCGCGATCGCCGAGGAGCGGGAGCGGCAGGGCCGCCGGATGACGGGCTCGGAGGAGCATATCGAGGCCCTGGGCGACCGCCTCCAGGACGCGCGCGAGGAGCTCGAAGAATTGCGCGGCCTGCCCGTCCAGGTGGCCGAGCGGCGCAACCGGATCCTCGACGAGATCGCCGCCGCCGAGACCAGCCGCAACGATGCCGCCGACGACCTGGCTCGCGCCGAGACCGCGCTGCAGGAAATCGAGCGCGACTTGCGCCAGGCCCAGGGGGCGCTCGGCGAGGCGCGCGAAACCCGCGCCCGCGTCGAGGCGCGGCTGGAGGCCGCTCGCGAGCGGCGGAGCGAACAGCTCCGCCAGATCCGCGACCAGCTCGACTGCGCCGCCGAGGACTGTTTGGAGATCGCCGGGCTGAAGCCCGACGCAACGCTCCCCGAGCTGGAGGAGATCGACGCCAAGGTCGGAAGACTCAAGGCCGAGCGCGAGCGCCTGGGCGGCGTCAACCTGCGCGCCGAGGAGGAGGCCGAGGCGCTGGAAGCCGAGATCGGCGGGCTCGCCAGCGAGCGCGAAGACCTAACCGAAGCGATCGCCCGCCTGCGCCAGGGCATCGCCAGCCTCAACCGCGAGGGCCGCAAGCGGCTGCTGGACGCCTTCGACGAGGTCAACGGGCATTTCCAGTCCCTGTTCCAGACGCTGTTCGTCGGCGGCGCCGCCGAGCTGCAACTGGTCGAATCGGACGATCCACTGGAGTCCGGCCTCGAGATCCTCGCCCGGCCGCCCGGCAAGAAGGAGCAGGTTCTGACGCTGCTCTCCGGCGGCGAGAAGGCGCTCACGGCGCTCGCCCTGATCTTCGCGGTGTTCCTAACCAACCCCTCGCCCATCTGTGTGCTGGACGAGGTCGACGCCCCCCTCGACGACGCCAATGTCGAGCGCTTCTGCGCCCTGATGGAGGAGATGCGCGGCCAAACCGATACGCGCTTCCTGGTTATCACCCACCACCCCTACACCATGAGCCGCGTCGACCGCCTGTTCGGCGTCACCATGGCCGAGCGCGGCGTCAGCCAGCTGGTTTCTGTGGATCTCGCCCGGGCCGAGGAATTCCGCCAGACCGCCTGACCGTCCCGGCGCCTTCGCCAACGCCTCTATCGGTGCGTTGTCGACGTCATATTATATATTGATATCAGTAACTTATATATCATCTCCCTATTCTTGACACGGGTTGGGGTCGCCTCTATGGTGCGCGCGGCCTGGGGCTGGTCCGACTGGCGACCGCCGCCCTCCCGCCAAGGCGTATCGATGGCCAAGTCCGCACCAGGGCGCGGCAAGCGCGCTTCCGAGAGCGCAGACCCGATCGGCAACGCGACCAAGGACCGCCTCGCCGATCTCGATGCCCGTCTCGGCGCGTTGCGCGGCAAACGGCCTGGTGCAGGCGACGAACCGCCGAATGCGCGGGTCGCGGCGATCGGGGCGGCGATGCGCATGGGGCTCGAATTGGTCCTGGGGACCGTGGTCGGGGGATTCATCGGCTGGCAGCTTGATCGGTGGTTGGGCACGGGTCCGTTCCTGCTGCTCATATTCTTCGTTCTGGGCGTGGTGGCCGGCATCCTCAACGTCGTCCGCACGGCCTATGAAATTCAGTCACCGCCCGACCGGACGCCGAAGGATTGAACCGCCGAGCGGCGCGACGAAGCGAGATCAGGGACGACCATGGCGAGCGAAGCGGCAGTGGAAGCGGGCGAGCACGGGGCGGCGGGCGGCATGCCCGACCCGATGCACCAGTTCGTGATCGAGCGGCACATCAAGCTCGACGTCTTCGGCATCGACGCCTCCTTCACCAACTCCTCCCTCTTCATGGT
>CAYVYD010000222.1:0-4660 GCA_964454415.1 uncultured Hyphomicrobiaceae bacterium
CGCGACAGGGCGGGCGTCGCCAGCAGATGCGTGCGCAGCTTGGCGTCGGCAAAGCCCAAGGCGATCCAAAGGGCGCCGGCGGAAAGGACGATCGCGCCGGTGAGCGCGGTTCGGCGCAGCAGGCCGTGGAGCACCGCCGCGATCACCAGGCACGCCGTGGCGGCGAGGCCCGACGGCTCGCGGGTGAGCGAGAAATAGATCCCCGCCCCTGCCCCGAAACAGACGGGAATCCAAAGGAACCAGCGGTCGGACTCGGCCTCGAGCGCCCCGGCGAGCGCGCCGGCCAGGCGGTGAAAAGCGCTCCGCGCCGGGCCTCGCCTTTGCCCCGTCACGCTCATGGATGCAGCCGGATCATGGAAATCGGCTCGACCAAGCTCTCACGCCCCTTAACGCGCTTTGCTCGCCATGCTACATGACCGCGCGTCCGCGCCTAAATTCTAATAATCTTCCAGCAGCCCCAGAGGCGTGAAGGTCCGAGCCGATGACATCAGCGGTGGTCACGCGCTTTGCTCCCTCGCCAACCGGCTTTCTGCATATCGGCGGTGCCCGCACCGCGCTCTTCAACTGGCTCTACGCCAAGGCCAAGGGCGGACGGATGCTGCTGCGCATCGAGGACACGGACCGCGAGCGATCCACCCCGGAGGCGGTCGACGCGATCCTCGACGGCCTCGCCTGGCTCGAGCTGCATTGGGACGGCGAACCGGTCTACCAGCACGAGAACCAGGAGCGGCACCGCGCGATCGCCGAGCAATTGCTCGGCGCGGACATGGCCTACCGGTGCTATTGCTCGGCCGAGGAACTGGCGCAAATGCGCGAAAAGGCGCGCGCCGAGGGGCGTCCGCCCGTCTATGACGGGCGCTGGCGCGACCGCGATCCGGCCGAGGCGCCCGAGGGCGCCGCCCCCGTCATCCGTTTCAAGGCGCCGCGCGAGGGCGAAACCGTCATCGACGACGCGGTGCAGGGGCGGGTTACCGTGGCCAACAAGGAGCTCGACGATCTGATCCTGCTGCGCAGCGACGGCACGCCCACCTATACGCTCTCCGTCGTCGTCGACGACCACGACATGGGGATCACTCAGGTGATCCGCGGCGATGACCACCTCACCAACGCGGCGCGGCAAACGCAAATCTTCGCGGCGCTGGGCTGGGAGAGTCCCCGCTACGCCCACGTGCCGCTGATCCACGGGCCCGACGGCGCCAAGCTCTCCAAGCGGCACGGGGCGCTTGGTGTGGAGGCCTATCGCGACATGGGCTATCTGCCGGCCGCGCTGCGCAACTATCTGGTGCGGCTGGGATGGAGCCACGGCGACACCGAGATCTTCTCGACCCAGGAGATGATCCGCTGGTTCGATCTCGACGCCATCGGCAGGGCGCCGGCGCGTTTCGATTTCGCCAAGCTCGAGAGCCTGAACAGCTACTATATCGACATCTCGAGCGACGATGCGCTGATCGAGGGCCTCAAATCGCTTCCCCCCGGTATTCTGACGCAACACGGCATGGACACCGAGACCGCCGATTGGGACAAGCTCGCCAGCGCCCTCCCCGTCCTCAAACCGCGGGCGCGCACGCTCGTCGATCTGCTCGAAGGCGCGCGGTTTCTGTTCGCCACGCGGCCGCTCGCGCTCGACGACAAGGCGAAGGAGATCCTCGACGACCAATCGGCTGGAACGTTGCGGGCGCTGCTGCCGCGGCTCGAGGCGGTGGCCTCGTGGGACGCGGCCGCGGCCGAAGCGGCGATCCGCGATTTCGCCGAGGAGGAAGGGCTCAAATTGGGCGCCATCGCTCAACCGTTGCGCGCGGCCTTGACGGGACGCGCCACCTCTCCGGGCATCTTCGACGTCATGGCGCTGCTCGGACGCGAGGAATCCCTTGCCCGCATCCGCGACCGCCTGTGACGGAACGGCGAGTGAATTCGCCGCAGATCCCGCGAAAATCGCCCGATTTTGGGGGCGAATCGAGCGCTAAGCTTGCGGCGGTGTTGGAAATAGATTACCCAAGGGGCACCTTCATTTCAGAGACGCAGTTCGATATCTGGCATCCCGGTTAGGCTGCGTCGCGTCCGCGCGAAGGAGATCGTGTATGAGCAAGGCTGGAGTTTCTGAGTCGCACGGTTCGGATTCCAAGGCGCAGCCCGACAAATCAGCCACTCTCATAATCGATGGGGCCAAGCACGAACTTCCGGTCTATTCCGGCAGCACTGGGCCCCGCGTCGTCGACATCACCAAGCTCTACGCCGACACCGGCCATTTCACTTACGATCCGGGCTTCACCTCGACCGCAAGCTGCGAATCCGAGATCACTTTCATCGACGGTGAAGAGGGGGTGCTGCTCTACCGCGGCTATCCGATCGATCAACTGGCGGAATTCGGAAACCATCTGGAGACCTGCCATCTCCTGCTCTATGGCGAACTCCCCAACAAGACGGAATACGACGATTTCAAGGAGCGGGTGACGCGCCACACCATGGTGCACGAGCAGATGAACCGCTTCTTCACCGGGTTCCGCCGCGACGCCCATCCGATGGCGGTGATGGTGGGCTGCGTCGGGGCGCTCTCCTCCTTCTATCACGACTCCACCGACATCTCCGATCCCCTCCAGCGCGACATCGCCAGCATCCGCATGATCGCGAAGATGCCGACGCTGGCGGCGATGGCCTATAAATATTCCATCGGCCAGCCTTTCATCTATCCGCGCAACGACCTCGATTACGCGGCCAATTTCCTGAGCATGAGCTTCGCCGTTCCCTGCGAGCCATACGAGATAAATCCGGTCTTGGCCCGCGCCATGGACCGGATCTTCATCCTCCACGCCGACCACGAGCAGAACGCCTCGACCTCGACGGTGCGGCTCGCGGGCTCCTCGGGCGCCAACCCGTTCGCCTGCATCTCCGCCGGCATCGCCTGCCTGTGGGGACCCGCCCATGGCGGCGCGAACGAGGCCGCGCTCGATATGCTGGAGGAAATCGGCTCGGTCGAGCGCATCCCCGAATATATCGCCCGCGCCAAGGACAAGGACGACCCCTTCCGCCTGATGGGCTTCGGCCACAGGGTCTACAAGAACTACGACCCGCGCGCGCGGATCATGCAGAAGACCTGTCACGAGGTTCTGGCCGAGACCGGATCCGATCACGATCCGACCCTGCCCGTCGCGATGGCGCTGGAAAAAGTCGCGCTTGAGGACGACTATTTCGTCTCGCGCAAGCTCTATCCCAACGTCGATTTCTATTCCGGCATCACGCTGCGCGCGCTCGGTTTCCCGCGCACCATGTTCACCGTGCTGTTCGCGCTGGCGCGCACCGTCGGCTGGATCGCGCAGTGGAAGGAAATGATCCAGGATCCCGACCAGAGGATCGGCCGTCCGCGCCAACTCTATACCGGCCCGGTGATGCGGAATTATCAGCCGATCGATCAGCGCTGATTGCCCCCGAGCCCGCGGGCTAGGCCCTTGCGGCCGTGCCTCCACGCATGTGCGCCAGCACGATTTCGGCCGCCCTTTCGCTGGGGCTGCCGCTCTCCAGACGCATCCGCCTGGCCAAGCCTTCGAGCCCCGCAAGCTGGCGCTCGCGTTCCTTGCCGCCCTTTATCAGCGGCACCAGCGCGTCCGCCAACCGCTCGGGCGTGCACTTCTCCTGAATGAATTCGGGGAACACGTTCTCCTCCAATATCAAATTGGGGAGCACCGCCGATTGCGCCTTGATCATGTGCCGAATGACCATCGCCGAGAGCGGCTCGATACGGTAGGCGACGACCATGGGCGTTCCGGCGAGCGCCAGTTCGAGGGTTACGGTGCCGGAGGCGGCGAGCGCGGCTCGCGCCAGACGGAAGGCTTGAAATTTTTCGGTTTCGCCGCGAACGATGTGCGGGCGCACCGGCCAATCGCGGCTCCCCTCCTCTATCGGGGCGCGGACGGAATCGACGGCGGGGACGATCACCTGGAGCGGGCCGGCGCGCTCGACCGCGCGCGCCAGCGCCGCGCCAAAGGGCGCCATCAGCCGGCTCACTTCGCTCCGCCTGCTGCCGGGCAGCACCGCGACCACCGGCTTGCCGGCGGCGAGCTTCAGGCGGGAGGCCAGCGCGTCCGGGTCGAGCGAGGCGATCCAGTCCGCCCGTTCGATCAGCGGATGGCCGACATAGCTGCAAGGCGGACCGCCCAGCCGTTCGTGGGCGGCGGGCTCGAACGGCAGCAAGGCCAGGACTTGGTCGATATAGCACCGCATCTTGCGGGCGCGCCCCGGCCGCCAGGCCCAAACGCTCGGCGACACATAGTCCAGGATCGGGATTTCCGGGCGGGCGCGGCGCACGCGCTTGGCGATGGGATGGGTAAACTCGGGACTGTCGAGAATGACCAGCGCGTCGGGGTCGGCCTCGAGTACGGCGCGCTTGGTCTCGTGGACCCGGGAGACGATCCGCGGCAGGCGCGCCAGGATGGCCAGCGGCCCCATGACCGCGACGTCGGAGAGCGGGAACAGCGAGGGGAAGCCCTCCGCCGCCATGGCCTCGCCGCCGACGCCCGAAAAGGTCAGGCCGTCCTTTGTCTTGGCGCGCATGGCGGCGATCAGCTTGGCACCGAGCTGATCGCCCGAGGGCTCGCCGGCGACCAGGCAAATATGCGGCTCGCGGCCGGTCATGGCCACCGCCCAGGCGCGCGGGACCGGGTTGCCC
>CAYVYD010000223.1:0-4651 GCA_964454415.1 uncultured Hyphomicrobiaceae bacterium
TCGGGCTCTGCACCCATCTGCTGTTCGGCGCCAAGAACATCGAGCGCATCGGCGATCACGCCACCAACATCGCCGAGACCGTCTATTTTCTGGTGCACGGCAAGACGCTCCCCGACGAACGTCCCAAGGGCGACGTGACCAGCACCACGACCGTGGACCTGCCGGGGGCGGCCGAATAGCCGGACCCGCGCCAATCTCAACTTGCGGAAACCAAGGAGCCGACCCTCTATGAACGCGAAGGTTCTTGTTGTGGAAGACGAGGAGCCGCTTGCGCTCCTGCTTCGCTACAATCTTGAATCTGAAGGCTTTGCCGTCGACGTCGCGCAGAACGGCGAGGAAGCCCAGCTTTCGGTCGAGGAGGTCCCTCCCGACCTCATCGTGCTCGACTGGATGCTGCCGGGCGTCTCTGGCCTCGAGCTCTGCCGGCAGCTTCGCTCCGGGCAGGACACCCGCAACATCCCGATCATCATGCTCACCGCCCGCGGCGAGGAGACCGACCGGGTCCGCGGGCTCGCCACCGGCGCCGACGACTACGTGGTCAAGCCGTTCTCGGTGCCCGAGCTGATGGCCCGCATCAAGGCGATCCTGCGCCGCGCCAGCCCCGAGCGGCTGGCCAAGCGGCTCAGCGTGGCCGAGATCGAGCTCGACCGGGAGGCGCACCGGGTGATGCGCAACGGCCGCGAGGTGCGGCTGGGGCCGACCGAGTACCGGCTGCTCGAATTCCTGATGCAGAGCCCGGGCCGCGTCTTCACCCGCGCTCAGTTGCTCGACGGCGTCTGGGGGCGCGACATCTATGTGGACGAGCGCACCGTCGACGTGCATGTCGGGCGGCTGCGCAAGGCGATCAACCGCGGCCGCGAGAAGGACCCGATCCGCACGGTGCGCGGCGCCGGCTACTCGATCGACGACACCGTGGTAGTCGCCTGAGGCGCTTGATCTAATCCGGGTTGAACGGCGTCCCGCGGCCGCTGCGCCCGGGTCACCTGCCGCCGGCGATCTTGGCGAGCTGCGGACGCTGCGCCGCCGGCCTGCGCCGCGATTGCAGCGGCTGGTAGGCGACGCGCGAATGATGCTCGCAATAGGGCTGGCCCGGTTGCGAGGCCCCGCCGCAGAAATAGAACTCCTCCTCCGCCGGGTCGCCGATCGGCCAGCGGCAACTGGTCTCCGAAAGCGTCAGGATGGTGCGCCGCTGCTCGGGCGGGATGTAGAGCTCCTCGGCCGGCTGCGGCAGCAGGTCGGCCTCGGCCTCGGCGTCGTAATAGGGTTTGAGCGCCGTGTTGCCGAAGGTGGCGAAACTGGCGCGCCCCTCGCCGCGCGGCTTGGCGGGCCGCCGCCGCGGCCGCGACGACTTGACCCGCGAGGTGGTCGCCCGGCCGGAGAGGCCAAGGCGGTGCACCTTGCCGATCACCGCATTTCTGGTGACGCCGCCCAATTGATTGGCGATCTGGCTGGCGCTCAGCCCGTCCGCCCAGAGTTTCTTCAAAAGTTCGACGCGGTCGTCCGTCCACGACATGAGAAAGCCTCCTCGATTTCAGCGGACTCCGGCGACTCGGAATCCCCCCGCGGGCCGCGAAAGCGGCCTTGTTCAGTCGTCAAACTCTGCTGTGAAACCCTCAGGCCGACCGGGCCGCATAACCGCGACATATCGTGGTCGACGAGAGGAACGCTACTATATCCGGGGGAAGGACGGCAAGACGTCCGCCGCGACGCTTGGCTCCTTTTCCACCGAATAGTGGGATTCTGCCACGACTGTCCCCAGAAAACAAAGGGCAAGTGGAAGAAAATTGAACAAGTCATGGATGGAATGGCGCGCGCGGTGGCGGCGGCGCAGCGCCCCGGCTAGATCTAGTGGGCCATCGGGTTTGATTGACACCCCCCGCGCCAAGTCGCTAATCTGAAGCCCGTCCAACGCCGCCCAAGGGGCGGCTTTTTTGGTTTCTGCGTGCCAATTCGCTCACGGGATTCGGCGATCATGTCCGCCCTCATGCCCACCTATGCGCGCGCCGCGCTCGAGTTCGAACGCGGCGAGGGCGCCTGGCTGATCACCGCCAAGGGCGAGCGCTATCTCGATTTCGGCGCCGGCATCGCCGTCAACGCGCTGGGCCACGCCCACCCCGCGCTGGTCGCCGCCATCGAGGATCAGGCCGGGCGGCTGTGGCACACCTCCAATCTCTACCGGATCGGCGGCCAGGAGCGGCTCGCCGAACGGCTGGTCGCGGCGAGCTTCGCCGATCTCGTCTTCTTCGCCAATTCCGGCGCCGAGGCGATGGAATGCGCGGTCAAGGCGGCGCGCAAGTACCAGGCCGCCCAGGGCAGGCCCGGGCGCTACCGCGTCGTCACCTTCGAGGGCGCCTTCCACGGCCGCACGCTTGCCATGCTGGCCGCCGGCGGCAAGCCCGAGCATCTGGCGGGTTTCGGCCCGGCGGTCGAGGGCTTCGACCACGCGCCCTTCAACGATCTCGAGGCGGCCGAGGCCGCGGTCGGCGAGGAGACCGCCGCGATCATGGTCGAGCCGATCCAGGGCGAGGGCGGCGTCCGCGCCGCCGCCGCCGGCTTCCTGGCCGGGCTGCGGCGGCTGTGCGACGAGCAGGGCCTGGTGCTGATCTTCGACGAGGTGCAGACGGGGCTTGGGCGCACCGGTCACCTCTTCGCCTATGAGCTGTTCGGCGTCGAGCCCGACGTCATGGGGCTCGCCAAGGCGTTGGGCGGCGGTTTCCCGGTGGCGGCCTGCCTCGCGCGGCGGGAAATCGGCGAGGCGATGGCCGCCGGCAGCCACGGCTCCACCTTCGGCGGCAATCCGCTTGCCATGGCGGTCGCCAACGCGGCGCTCGACGTGATGGCGAAGCCCGGCTTCTTGAAGCGCGTGCGCCAGGCGGGGCTGCGCTTCAAGCAGAAGCTCGCCGCCATCCACGACGCCCATCCCGGCGTCATCGCCGAGGTGCGCGGCGAGGGCCTGCTGCTCGGCCTCAAATGCGGCGTGCCCAACAAGGTGCTGGTGGCGGCGCTGGCGGGCGAGAAGATGCTCGCCGTGCCCGCCGCCGACAACGTGGTGCGGCTGCTGCCGCCGCTTATCGTCTCCGACGAGGAGATCGACGAGGCGTGCGCCCGGCTGGAGCGGGCATGCGGCACAGTCGCGGAGAAGGCCGGCGCTGCCGGCCAGGGGCGGAGCGATGGCCGCGCTTGAGAAGGGCCAGAGCCATTTCCTCGACATCGACGCCTTCGAGGTGGCGGCCTTGCGCGAGCTGTTGAAGAGCGCCGCGGCGATGAAGGCGGGCGCGCGCGAGGAGACCATGTGGGCGCTGCTCTCGGGGCGGGTGCTGGCGATGATCTTCGACAAGCCCTCGACCCGCACGCGGGTCTCCTTCGACGTCGCCATGCGTCATCTGGGCGGCGAGACCATCGTCCTCAACAGCTCCGACATGCAGCTCGGTCGCGGCGAGACGATCGCCGATACGGGCCGCGTGCTGTCGCGCTACGTCGACGCGATCATGCTGCGCACCGGCCCGCACGAGCACCTGCTGGAGCTCGCCGAAAACGCCTCCATTCCGGTGATCAACGGCCTCACCGACCGCTCCCATCCCTGCCAGGTGATGGCCGACATCATGACCTTCGAGGAGGCGCGCGGCCCGATCGGGGGGCGGCGGATCGCCTGGATCGGCGACGTCAACAACGTCGCGGTCTCGTGGATGCAGGCGGCGGCCAAGTTCGGCTTCGAGCTGGCGATCGCGGCGCCCGGCGAGCTCGCGCCCTCGGACGCCGCGCTCGACGAGATGAAGCGGGCGGGCGGCGATGTTATGCTGACCCGGGACCCGGCCGAGGCGGCGGCGGGGGCCGATTGCGTGGTCACCGACGTATGGGTCTCCATGGGCCAGGAGGAGAGCGATGGCAGACGCGCCCTTCTCGCCCCATATCAGGTGAACGCCGCGCTGATGGCGAAGGCCAAGGAGGATGCCGTCTTCATGCATTGCCTCCCCGCCCACCGCGGCGACGAGGTGACGGGCGAGGTGATCGACGGGCCGCGCTCGCTGGTGTTCGACGAGGCGGAGAACCGGCTGCACGTGCAAAAGGCCATCCTTGCGAGGTGCCTGGGCAGGAACTGACATGGAAGAACGCGATCTCGATCTGTTCATCGGCCAAGCGCCGCTGCGCGACGACTGCGTGCTTCCCTTCCGGCTCGTCCAGGCCGGGGCCAGCGGGCGGATCGTCCGCTTGGGCGCGGCGCTCGACGACGTCCTCACCGGCCACGGCTACCCCGAGTCCGTCTCCAGCCTTCTGGGCCAGGCGGTCGCCGTCACCGCCCTGCTCGGCGCTTCGCTGAAGATCGACGGCACCTTCATCCTGCAGACCAAGACCGACGGCCCCGTCGACCTCCTGGTCGCCGACTTCAAGTCGCGGGGCGGCCTGCGCGGCTACGCCCATTTCGACGCCGGCAAGGTCGCCGCGCTGGAGCGGGCGGGCGAGGCGGGCTCGGCTGGCCTGCTGGGGCACGGCCACCTCGCCATGACCATCGACCAGGGGCCGGAGAGCGACCGCTACCAGGGCATCGTCGCGCTCGAGGGAGAGGACCTCAACGCCGCCGCCGACACCTATTTCCGTCAGTCGGAGCAGCTTCCCACCTTCATCCGCGTCGCCGTCGCGCGCCATTACGGGG
>CAYVYD010000224.1:0-4633 GCA_964454415.1 uncultured Hyphomicrobiaceae bacterium
GCCCAGCGCCCTGCGAAAATCCTGCATGTCCATATGGCCCGGCTGCTCGGGCGGGACGCTAAGCGCGGCGAAGGCGCTGTCATCGGTGTTGACGACCTCCCGCAGGCGCTTTCTGTAATGGGTGAAGTAGGTGTTGCGGAGGATCGTGAACAGCCAGGCCCTGAGGTTGGTTCCGGGCTCGAAGGTGTCGAGTTTCGGCCACGCCTTGACCAGGGTTTCCTGCACCAGGTCGTCGGCCAGGTCCCGATTACCGCACAGGGAGGTGGCAAACGCCCTCAAATTGCGGATCTCGGCGAGCAGCGCGTCATTGAGCGAATCCGCCGCTTCGGAGCCCACGTCAGCCTTTTTCCTTGTCCTTGAGCTCCTTCAGGAGCTGAACGAATTTGTCGGGAATCGGTTTGTCCGCGACCTCGTCGTAGATCGCGCGCAGCTGCTGACCGATCTTGTCCTGGATGTCGGGCGGGAGTCCGGGCCCACGGCGTCGGGCGGCGTTCCCCCGCTCGCTGTGGGCTTCCTGGTCCATTTTCTTCTTCGCTCGCGATTTGCGTGTCGGCTCGTCCTTCGGTGGTTCCTGAGGTGGTTCCCTACGGCGGTCCTTTCCTCCGTTAGATCCGCTATGCGTCATCTCGCACTCTTCCCCAGCCGGACTGACCCCCTTTCGGACCGCGCAGCGCGGACCCGACGAGCCGGGTGTGGTTGTAACACACCCGCAATGGTTCAACTCGGCTGAATTCAATCGGTTCCGCGAGGGAACCATTGGCCTGCCAAGATCGTTAATCTATGTCAAAGTAGACCGGGATTGAGTTTATCAGCCACGTTCACCGGCGTGGCACACGGGGCCATTGGGCTCAGTCGCGAGGTCGTCTCCATGACAGTTTCAAATATCGTCGCGCAGCATCTTCCCTACCTCCGCAGATTTGCGCGCGCCTTGAGCGGGAGCCAGGCAAGCGGGGACGCCTATGTCGCCTCCTTTCTGGAGATACTCGTCTCCGATCCATCCGGGTTTCCCGTGGACCTGGAGCCGCGCGTCGCCGTCTACCAGACCTTCCTCAAGCTCTGGAACTCGGTCGGCTTCAACCTGGCGCCCGAGGGGCACATGGAACCGGCCGACGGGACGGTCGACGAGAAGCTGATGTCGATCACGCCGATTCCCCGGCAAGCCTTCCTGCTTTGCTCGGTCGAGGGCTTCGACATGGACGAGGCCGCCCAGATCCTGGACGCGAGCGTGGACGAGGTCAGGAATCTGGTGGACGAAGCCGGCCGCGAAATCGCTCGGCAGGTGAGCACGGCGGTGCTGATCATCGAGGACGAACCGATGATCGCGCTCGACTTGGAGAACATCATCGAGTCGCTGGGCCACAGCGTCACCTCCATCGAGCGCACCTACAAGGACGCCGTGCGGGCCGCCAGCGAAAAGCCCCCGGGGCTGGTGCTGGCCGACATCCAGCTCGCCGACGGCTCTTCCGGCATCGACGCGGTCAACGAGGTGCTGAAGTCCTACGAGGTGCCGGTGATCTTCATCACCGCCTATCCCGAACGGCTGCTCACCGGCGAGCGTCCCGAACCGACCTTCCTGGTGCCCAAGCCCTACCAGCAGGAGGACGTGAAGGCGATCGTCAGCCACGCCCTGTTCTTCGAGGAAAAGGCGCACGCCCTCCGGCGGGGCGCGAAACGGGCCAACTGACCGGCCGGGGCGCAGACGATCGGCAACATCATTGTCCGGGATCATCCGGGTGGAGGCGGCGCGGAGCCGCCCCCCGAGGGACGGGAGAATCCCCCCCCCCGGCAATTCGGCATGGGCAAGGGCGCGTGGCCATGGGGAGGGGAATCTGTCCGCCGGCGCGGCGCGGCGCAATTGGCCAAAAAATATTATTTTTCCCCCCTCGCGGCACCGCATCGGCCGAGGAATGCCGCCGCCGGCTCTCATTTTCGACACATTCGCGCGGCAGCACCTGAATATGAGACTGCTTGACAATGGCGCATTGCTTTTTTTGCCGTGAGCGCCATATTGCGTCGCATTTAGGCGTTCCCATTGAAGGCGTTTCCCATGTCGTCGCTCGGTTTTGGCCTCGAGCGCATCGGATCGGCGGCGGTCCGCCGTCCCGTGCTGTCTCTCGTCATCATCGCCCTGTTCTCGCTGTTTTGCCTGGCCGGCATTCCCCGCGTCACGACCGACCATTCGCTGAGCGACCTGTTCCGGTCGAGCACGGTCGACTACCGGAACTACAAGCAGCTTAGCGAGCGCTTCCCGACCAGCGAGTTCGACATTCTGGTCTCGGTCGAGGGCGACAACCTGATGACGCCGGAGGCGCTGGAGGCGGTCCGCGCGCTGCATCTCGATGTGCAGCTTATCGACGCGGTGGACGGGGTCGTCTCGATCTTCTCGATGCGGGGCGAGCCGGACGCCCAAGGCTACGCGGCGCCCATCCTGCCGCCGCAGCTGCCCGAGGGCGCCGAATTCGACGCGATCGTCAAGCAACTCAATTCCCATCCGCTGATCGGCGGCAAGCTGCTCTCGGTTCCCGACGAGCAGGGCCAGCTCACGCTGCTGATCATCTCGCTGAAGCCCGAGATGATCGCCAAGCTCGGCCGCACCGCGGTGATCGACGACATCAGCCGGACGGCGCGGGAGGACGTGGGGCCGGAGGAGCTCAAGACCCAGCTGATCGGCGTGCCGATCATGCAGCAGGAGATCCGCGAGGCGATCCTGCGCGACCGCCTGCTCTACAACACCAGCGGCTTCCTGGTCGGCCTGGCGATCTCGTTCGCCTTCTTCCGCCGCGTCAAGCTGGTGCTGATCACTTCGCTGTGCCCGGCGATCTCGGTGCTGTGGGCGCTCGGCATGCTCGGCTGGTTCCAGCTCCAGCTCAACACCTTCATCAACGTGATCCCGCCGCTCGTCATGGTGATCGCCTTCACCAACGCCATGCACATGGTGTTCTCGATCCGGCGGCGCATGCGGGACGGCGTCAAGCCGATCGACGCCGCCACCCACGCGGTCGAGATCATCGGACCGGCCTGCGTGCTGACCTCGCTCACCACGGCGATCGCGTTCCTGTCCTTCACGCTGACCGATTCGGGCCTGATCCGCACCTTCGGCATCGCCGCCTCGCTGTCGACGCTGATGGCCTTCGTCTCGGCGATCGTGCTGGTGCCGGTGCTGGTGCTGCTGCTGTTCCGCAACGAGAAGGAGCTGTTGGTGGTCGAGACCGGACGCTTCAAGGCGATGGACTGGCTCGATCACGTTTGCGAAGGGATCGCGCAGTGGCTGCCGCAACGGCACTACCAACTGACCGGCATCGGCGTGGCGGCGGTGGTGCTGTGCGGCGCGCTTTACGGCCAGCTCCAGCCGCACTACCGGCTGAGCGACCAGGTGCCCGACACGCGCAAATCGGTGACCGCCTCGGAGCGGATCGACGTCAAGCTGACGGGCGCCAACCCGGTCGACATCATGCTGAGCTGGCCGGCCGGCAAGACCATCACCTCGCCCGACGTGGTGGAGGCGATCGGCCAGGTGCACGCGCTGATCGAGCGCCAATCGGGGGTCGGCAACGTCTGGTCGCTGGAGACCTTGAGCCGCTGGCTCCGGCAAGTGGGCGAAACCGATCCCCAAGCCCTGCCGAAATATCTCAGGCGCCTGCCCAAGCACGTGGTGCGCCGGTTCGTCAACGAGGAGGCACAGTCCGCCCTGGTGACGGGGCGGTTGCCCAATCTGGACGCCAACGACGCAGTGCCGCTGCTCAAGAACCTCGACAAGCAGCTCAACGACATCAGGTCGCAGCACCCGAACATGGAGTTCACCGTCACCGGACTTTCGGCGCTGGCGGCGCTGCAGAGCTCCAACATGATCCACCAGCTCAATTGGGGCATGCTCTCGACCATCGTCGTCGTCATCTTGCTGATCGGGCTCGGATTCCGCTCGGTGGAGATGGCGGTGCTGTCGATCGTGCCGAACCTCATCCCGGTGCTGGGCGCCGGGGCGGTTACCTATCTCACGGGCGGCGGGCTCGAATATGCGAGCGTGATCTCGCTCACCGTCGCCTTCGGCATCGCGGTCGACGACACCATCCATTTCCTGAGCCGCTTCAAATCGGAGAGCGACGAGGGCAAAAGCGTCGACGAGGCCGTCAACATCACGGTCTCGAAAATCGGCCCGGTGCTGATGCTGACCTCGGTGGTGCTGGTGGTGAGCATGGCGGTGACGGTGTTCAGCGATCTGCCGCCGATGCGGAAATTCGGCGAGATGCTGATGGGTGCGCTGGCGGGCGCCATATTTGCCGACATGCTGATCACGCCCGCGATCGTGCTGACGGCGCGCAAGATGCGCGATGCCTTCCGCGAGATGCGGAGCGTCAAGGGCTAGGTTGAGAACTCACAAGCAGGCCGCTAGATCGCAACCCTAGTTCCCAGCTCGACGACGCGGTCGGGCGGGATCGCGAAGTGGGCGGTGGCGTCCTCGGCGCTGCGCGAGAGCAGCAGGAACAGCTTGCTCCGCCAATAGGGCATCGCCGGCCGTTTCTTCAGCTGCAGCGTGCGGCGGGAGACGAAGAACGAGGCACCGGCGATGTCGACGCCGAGGCCGCGCGCGGCGCACAGCCGGAAGATCTTCGGAATCGACGGCTGCTCCATGAAA
>CAYVYD010000225.1:0-615 GCA_964454415.1 uncultured Hyphomicrobiaceae bacterium
CCCTCGGCCACCACCGCGCCGAGGCCCAGCGCCAGGTCGGCGAAGAACACGGTCTCGGTGTCGTCCTCCTCATAGCCGAATTCCTGGATCGGGCCGTCGCCGAACAAATCCGTCTGCTTGGCGTTGTAGTCGAGACTGCCCCACATCACGCCGGTCTGCGCCTTGCCGATGATGCGCAGATTCGGGTTCCTGCCGACCGGGGCGTCGACGGTGCCGCCGATCAGCGGGCCGGCGCCCAGGAACTTGGCGCTTTCCTCGATGTCCTTGATGTTGTTCGAGTTCTCGCTCGAGAGCACGATGCTGTCGAAGCTGCGCGTGAAGTCGTAATAGCCGATGCGCGCGCCGGCGATGCCGCGGGCGTTGATGCCGCGGGCCGCCACGTTGTAGCCGGTCACCAGATCGACGGTGACGAAGTCGAGCTCGTCCTCGACCTCGCATTGATTGTCCGACGAATCGCACTGGCCGAAGGCGAAATTGATATCGGCGGAGCCGTTGTCGTCGATCGACGCGCCGGCGTCGTCGCCGGCGTTGAGCTGGCCGATGCGCACCAGGGTGGCGTAATCCCAGGCGCTGCCCGCCGGGCGCACGCCAAACTCCAGCGCCCCGGCGAAGTTC
>CAYVYD010000225.1:625-4633 GCA_964454415.1 uncultured Hyphomicrobiaceae bacterium
CAGATTGTTGTCGTGGTTCCAGTATTGATGGCTGCCCTCGATCGACACCCAATATTGGTTTTCCTGGACAGGGCTGAGCCCGCCCGCCTTCGCCGGCATGGCCGAAGCGGCCAACAAGGCCGCGGCGGCGACGCCGCCCGCCAGTTCCACCGCGCGCCGGTTGCTGATCGCAATCGCTGACGCCTTCATCTCGATATCCCCCGATTTTGTGGTTTCACGCTCCGCTCGCATCCCTTCGATTCCGGAGCCTGATGCGGGACAGGCATCCCCTCCCGTCCCTACAGCGTGGTTCAATCGTTAAACGGTTAATTGTGCACAGTCACGAAAGACCGACAGGAAACGCACCCTTTTCCGGCGCCGCTGTGATACTTCTGCAACAGAATTCGTGTCGTTTGCACAACAATTGAAATCGATTCAATGGCTTGGCCGAATGGCACGAAATTGATCGATTTCGCCAAGATTTCGGGACCAATGGGAGCGAAGAATTCGCGTCGCCGAACCGCGCGTGGCTGCCTGACCTCCAGGATCAACCATCCTGCTGGGCCTTGTCCCAAGCCGTGTCGATCCATTGGCGGTAGGGCGCGCCGCAGCCCAGATCGTTGCCGAGCCGCGGAACCGGACCCCGCGGCGGCTCGAGCCCGCAGAGTTGGGCCAGGTGGGCGCGTGTGGCGGCGGGATCGCGGCATAGCGCGTCAAAGGCGACTTTGGTGGCGATCGGCGCGAAGGTCCCGCACCAGATGTCCGCCATGCCATAGTACCAGGCGAGGTAGTCGCGGATATTGGCGAGGTCGTAGGCGTGATGGTTGCGCTGCCGGTATCTGGTGAAGAACATGCGCAGCGCCAGGTCGTGCCAGTCGCGCTCGACGAAGACGAAGCGCGCGTTGGGCACGCTGACCGCGATCCAGGCGACGTCCGCAATGGTGCCCGGCAAGGTGTTGGTGAAGACCTTGGCCCCGGGCGCACGGAGCTCGAGCTCGGCGGCGTAGGAACTGGCGAAGGCGCCGCGCAGATGGTCCGGCAGCTCGCCAAGCATGTTGAGGGTGAGCCGCCCGGCGCCTTGGTTGGTACGCTCGACGATGTTGGCGATGATCCGGTTCTCGTAGCCGCGCCTGACGCCCTCGACCTCGCCGAGCAAGCGCTCGAGACTGGTCTTGCCCGAGCGCGAGGGACCGACGAAGAAAAGCGAGACGGGCGCGCGCTCGTCCGCCGCCACGTCGCCGACGAGGTCGGGCGAGCAGTTCGCGGCCCATTCGAGCAGATAGGCCTGCGGGCCTTGGTCGCGCCGGTAGAGCTTGGCGTGATCGGCGGCGACCATGCCATTGGCTTCGATCGCCTGCGCCCACGCCGCCTCGTGCCGCCCCAGCTCATGCAGCGCGCGCGCGCGGGCGAGCCCGACATCGGCCAGCATGTCAGCGTCCTGATCGGGCGCGACCGCGAGCGCCGCGTCGATCGCCGCCAGCCGGTCGACGTCGACGCATGCGCGCGGCAAATAGGCCAGTTGGACGAGCGTGCCGAGATCGAAAGGGTCGAGCGCGTGGGCGCGGCCTAGCGCCTCGCCCGCCTCCTCCAGGCGTCCCAGATGCCGCAGGCAGTCGCCAAGATAGCGCGCCGCCGCCGGCCGCGGCCGCAGCTCGAGCGCGGTGGCGAAGCTCGCCGCGGCGCGTTCGTACTCGCGCCGTTCCTCGTAGATCTTGCCGAGATTGTAGTGGATCTCGGGCACATCGGACTTCAGCGCGAGCGCCTTCTCGTACGTCAGCGCCGCCATTTCGCTTGCGCCGAGCTGAAGGTAGACGCCGGCCAAGTTGGTCATGATCCGGAAGTCTTCCGGATCGTACATCGCCGCCTGGATCAGGCAGGGGAGCGCGCCGGCATAGTCGCGCTCGTCGATATGCGTCATGCCGAGCGTGTAGAGCGCGCCGACGTAATCGGGATGACGGGTGAGCAGCTTCTTGCAGATGGCCCTGGCGTGGTTTAGCTCGCCCGCCTGCCGGCGGCGGATCGCGGTCTGCAGGTCGCGCTCGGCGGCGGCGATCTCCTCGCGCGTCAGCCGGTCGGGCGCGCGGACATCCGGCTTGCGCGCCTTGACCCTTAGGGGCCGCGGTTTCTTCGAGCGCTTGGAACGCGTGGCGGGCGACGACATGCGACGATGGTCCAGGGCGAGCTCCCTCCCGGGCCGCTGCGGAACGCGGACAGGCCCCGGCGGGGTCTGCGACGACCGGGCCGGCAAGGGGTGCGCGGCCGACAAAGGAAGCTCTATAGCCTTAACTAGCGGCCCCCTCAAGCGCGGCGGCCGCGCCTTCCCGGTCGTGGCCAGATACGTTCCGGGCATCCAATGGGGCGCCCCAGGCCGGTCTGCCGCAACCGCCCTATTGGATCACCGGCACGAGGCCGGTGATGACAAAAAGTAGAGTGGCACCGGCTGGGCCCTGACCGAACCGGCGGTGGTCATGGATCGCCGGCACGGGACCGGTGATGACGAAGGGGGGCAATTCGTGCAGTGAGCCCCTCCACGCGCTCATCTCGTCATGCCCGGCCTTGTTCCGGGCATCCATCGGGGCTTGTCGGGCTGGCCCCGGTGTTTGCGGGCGCTGCCCCATTGGACCCCCGGGACAAGCCCGGGGGTGACGAAAGGGAGTGGAAACGGCGAGGCTGGGATCGGCACCCATGCTTCGAGACGGCGCTCACGCGCCCCCTCGTGCCTCGAGACGTGCGCTTGGCGTGCTCACCGGCACGAGGGGGAGGGGGCGTTGGGCTTTCGTCAGCCCCAGGGGCCGGAGGATGAGGCGCCGCCGCCGGGGGCGCCGTCCTCGCCCTGTCCCCATTCCCGCGCCAGCGCGCGCAGGCGGGCGACGCGGTTCTCGGTCGCGGGGTGGGTCGAGAACAGGCTGTCCATGCGTTGGCCGGAAAGCGGATTGATGATGAAGAGGTGCGCGCTCGCCGGCGCCCGCTCGGCCGAGGCGTTGGGGATGCGCTTGACCGCGCCGGCGATCTTCTCCAGCGCCGAGGCGAGCCACAGGGGCCGCTGGCAGATCTCGGCGCCGAGCGCGTCGGCCTGGTATTCGCGGGTCCGGCTGATCGCCATCTGCACCAGCCCCGCGGCCATCGGCGCCAGGATCAGCATGCCGAGCGAGCCCAAGAAGCCGAGCGACGAGTTGCCGTTGCCGCGGCCGCCGAAATAGAAGCCGAACTGGGCGAGCATGCCGATGGCGCCCGCAATGGTCGCGGTGATCGTCATGGTGAGAGTGTCGTGGTTCTTCACATGCGCGAGCTCGTGAGCGAGCACGCCCGCCACCTCCTCGCGGCTCAGGCTCTCGAGCAAGCCGGTGGTGGCGGCGACCGCGGCGTGCGCGGGGTTGCGTCCGGCGGCGAAGGCGTTGGGCTGGGGATTGCGCATGATGAAGACGCGCGGCATGGGGAGGTCCGCGTTATCGGCCAACTGGCGGACGATGTCGTAATATTCGGGCGCGGAGGCGGCGTCGACCTCCTGGGCGCCGTGCATGCGGAGCACCATCTTGTCGGCGTTCCAGTAGCTGAAGAGGTTCATGGCGAGCGCCAGCAGGAAGGCGATGGTCATGCCCGACTGGCCGCCGATGAGGAAGCCGACAGCCATGAAGAGCGCGGTCAGGACGGCAAGCAGGATCCCGGTACGCAGATAGTTCATCGCTGACACCCATTGCTTCGGCGGCGAGGCCGCGCGGGCCACGGCTCGCGGACCGCCCGTTTGCGCCTATAATGATGGGCATTCGCGCCCGCCCGCGCAAGGTTGCGCGGGCGGGTCCACAGACATTGGTTGCAACCGACGGACCGACAGGACGCGATGACCGCGAAAAGCGGCAAGAAACCGGGCAAGGCCAGCGGTGCGCGTGTCGCTCCCGGCTGCGGCGTAGAGCGTCGCTGAATGGAACCCAGTGCGGCGTTGACGCGCCAGCCTCGAATCGCTAGCTTGCCTCAAGCGGGGATGGGGTCCCCCTTATTCAACCGCCGATATGGCTGATGACTCCTGCTGCG
>CAYVYD010000226.1:0-4584 GCA_964454415.1 uncultured Hyphomicrobiaceae bacterium
GCCTGATCGTCTCGGGCGGCGAGGTGGCGGGCGGCGCGCTGATCGAGACCCATATGGATCACCGCATCGCCATGGCCTTCCTCACGCTCGGCCTTGCCGCCGGCGCCCCCGTCACCGTCGACGACGCTTCCATGATCGCCACCAGCTTCCCCGATTTCGTGGCGACCATGGGCGCCCTCGGCGCCGCGATCGCCCAACCCGCCGGGGCGGGTGCGTGATCGTCGCCATCGACGGTCCGGCGGCGTCCGGCAAGGGCACGCTGGCCCGCCGCCTCGCCCGCCATTACGGCCTCGCCTATCTCGACAGCGGCTCGCTCTACCGCGCGGTCGCCCGCGACATGCTCGCCGCCGGCGCCGACCTGGCCGACCCGGAAGCCGCCGCCCGGACGGCCCGCGCGCTCGATCCCGCGAGCCTCGACGATCCGGCGCTGCGCCAGCACCGGGTGGGCGAGGCAGCCTCGATCGTCGCCCAGCACCCCCAGGTCCGCGCCGTTCTGCTCGACCGCCAGCGCGCGCTCGCCAACGAAGCGCCGGGCGCCGTTCTCGATGGCCGCGACATCGGCACCGTCGTCTGCCCCGACGCCGACGTGAAGCTGTTCGTGGTCGCCTCGGCCGAGGAGCGCGCCAGGCGGCGCCACCTCGAGCTGCGGGAATCGGGCGACGGCGCGCCCTATGAGAAGGTGCTCGAGGAGATCAAGCGCCGCGACGCCCGCGACCGCGACCGGGCCGCCGCCCCCCTTGCGCAGGCCCCCGACGCGCACTTGCTCGACACCACGATTTTGGATATAGAGGCCGCGTTCAAGGCTGCCGTCGAACTAATCGACGCTGCCATGGGCCCGGCGGGGCGCAAGGCCTGACAGGCGGGCCGTCGCGAGGACGGCCGGTTTCCTGCAGGCCCTTTCGGCAGATTCAGCATACGACGATGGATTTTGCAGCGCGGCCCGTAACGGCCTATGGTTGCGGGCAGGCGCCGGGACGGCGGCTAGCCGCAACTGAAAGTCTGGATGAATGTGGGCGCCAACGGGAGTGTCGATGAGCGATACGCAGGTAAGAGAACTCAACCCAACTAGGGACGAATTTGCCGCCCTTTTGGAGGAATCCTTCGGCTCGACGGAGCTCGAGGAAGGCAACGTCGTCGAAGGGAAGGTCATCGCCATCGAGAAGGACCTGGCCGTCATCGACGTCGGTCTGAAGACGGAGGGACGCGTTCCGCTCAAGGAATTCTCCACCGCCGGGCGCGCGCCCGACGTCAATGTCGGTGACACCGTCGAAGTCTATCTGGAGCGCATCGAGAACGCGCTTGGCGAGGCGGTGCTCTCGCGCGAGAAGGCGCGCCGCGAGGAAAGCTGGAGCCGTCTGGAAGAGAAGTTCAAGGCCGGCGAGCGGGTCGATGGCACGATCTTCAACCGCGTCAAGGGCGGTTTCACGGTCGATCTCGACGGCGCCGTCGCGTTCCTGCCCGGCAGCCAGGTCGACATTCGCCCGGTGCGCGACATCGGCCCGCTGATGAACGTGCCGCAGCCGTTCCAGATCCTGAAGATGGACCGCCGGCGCGGCAACATCGTGGTCTCGCGCCGCTCCGTGCTGGAAGAGACGCGCGCCGAGCAACGCAACGAAATCGTCGCCAAGCTCGAGGAGGGCCAGGTGATCGACGGCGTGGTCAAGAACATCACCGACTACGGCGCCTTCATCGACCTGGGCGGCATCGACGGGCTGCTGCACGTCACCGACATGGCCTGGCGCCGCGTCAACCATCCGACCGAGATTCTCGCCGTGGGCGACACCGTCAAGGTGCAGATCGTGCGCATCAATCCCGAGAGCCAGCGCATCAGCCTCGGCATGAAGCAGCTCGAGGCCGACCCCTGGGAGGGCATCGAGGGCAAATATCCGGTGGGCGACCGGGTCAAGGGCACCGTCACCAACATCACCGACTACGGCGCCTTCGTCGAGCTCGAGCCGGGCGTGGAGGGCCTGATCCACATCTCCGAGATGAGTTGGACGAAAAAGAACGTGCACCCGGGCAAGATCGTCTCCACCAGCCAGGAGGTCGAGGTGCAGGTGCTGGAGGTCGACCCCCAGAAGCGCCGCATCAGCCTCGGCCTCAAGCAGTGCCAGGACAATCCCTGGACCGCCTTCGCCGCCTCCCATCCGGCCGGCACGCCGGTCGAGGGCGTGATCCGCAACATCACCGAATTCGGCCTCTTCATCGGCCTCGAAGACGGCGTCGACGGCATGGTGCACCTGTCGGATCTCGACTGGAACCGCCCCGGCGAAGCGGCGATCAAGGATTACAAGAAGGGCGACATGCAGAAGGCGGTGGTGCTCGAGGTCGACCCCGATAAGGAGCGCATCAGCCTCGGCATCAAGCAGCTCGAGGGCGATCCCTTCGCGTCGGCCGATCAGATGAAGAAGGGCACCCGCGTCACCTGCGAGGTGACCGAGGTCAAGGACAACGGCATCGAGGTTAAGATCGCCGATACCGACATGACCGCCTTCATCCGCCGCGCCGATCTCTCGCGCGAGCGCTCCGAGCAGCGCCCCGACCGGTTCGCGCCGGGCGAGAAGCTCGACGCCGTGATCACCCAGGTCGACCGCGCCACGCGCAAGGTGAACGTCTCGATCAAGGCGCTCGAGATCGCCGAGGAGAAGGAGGCCGTAAAGCAGTACGGCTCCACCGACAGCGGCGCCTCGCTTGGCGACATCCTTGGTGCCGCCCTCGACAAGGCGAACCAGGACGGCGAAGAGGCGGAGCCCGCCAAGAAGAAGAAGGCGGCCGTCAAGAAAACCAAGGCGAAGGCCGACGCCGACGACGCCAAGGACGACGCCACCGAAGAAGCCAAGGACGACGCACCCGCCAAGACTGCCAAGGCCAAGGCCGGCAAGAAGAAGGCGGATACGTCCGAAGATGATACCGCCTGACGCCGCTCGGCGCGTTGGAATTCCGCGGCCATGACCCGCTGACGGTCGTGGCCAGCGAAGGCCCGGGAGCCATCGCCCATGTCGTTGCAGGCTGACATACTCGTCGACCGCCGCCGGCTGAAGCGCCGGCTCACCTTATGGCGGCTCGCCGCCTTCGCCTTCGCCGTCGCGCTGATCACCGCGCTCGTCTTCGAGATCGACGATCTGGCCGTAACCGTCGGCATTCGCCCCCACATAGCCCGCGTCCAGGTCTCCGGCATCATCCAGGACGACCGCGAGCAGCAGAAGCTGCTGCGCGACCTCGCCAAGAACGATCAGGTCAAGGCCATCATCCTCGACATCAACAGCCCCGGCGGAACCACCACCGGGGGCGAATCGCTCTACGAGGCGATCCGCGACGTGGCCGAGAAGAAGCCGGTCGTGGCCGTATTCGGCACCGTCGCCACCTCGGCCGCCTATCTGGTGGCGCTGGCGACCGATTACATCGTCGCCCGCTCCAACACCATCACCGGCTCGGTCGGCGTGATCTTCCAATGGGCCGAGGTGAGCGACCTGATGAAAACCATCGGCATCAAGGTCGAGGAGGTCAGAAGCGGCCCGTTGAAGGCCGTCCCCTCGCCGTTCCAGCCCCTTGAGGCGGGTGGGCGGGCCGTCACCGAGGAGATGGTGAAGGAGTCCCAGACCTGGTTCCTCAAGCTCGTGGCCGAGCGCCGCGCGCTCAAGCCGGAGACCATACCCGGCCTCAAGGAGGGGCGCATCTTCTCCGGCCGCCGGGCGCACGAGCTCAAGCTCATCGACGGCATCGGCGGCGAGCAGGTGGCGGTGAAATGGCTCGAGGAGAACCGCAACGTCACGCCCGGTCTGAAGATCATCGACTGGGAGCCCAAGGAGGACGGCGGCTACGGTCTGAGCTCCTCCCTTGCCCGCTCGCTCGGCCGCATCGTCGGCCTGGCGCCGCAAACGATTGAAACCATTCTCGCCGGCGGCGGCGCACGCAGCGTCCAGCTTGACGGTTTGGTCTCCCTTTGGCACCCTTCTGCCCAATGAAGCCTGCGATTAGGCCAGCTACATCAAGGCGATCGCTCGAAATGGGGCACGCCCATGATCAAGTCTGAATTGATACAGAAGTTGGCTGCGGCGAACCCTCACCTTTATCAGCGGGACATCGAGCGTATCGTCAACGTGATTTTCGATGAGATCGTCCAGGCGCTAGCCCGCGGCGAGCGGGTCGAATTGCGGGGATTCGGCGCTTTCACGGTGAAGCACCGGGCCGCCCGCCAGGGGCGCAATCCGCGCACCGGCGAGACCGTGTTCGTGGACGAGAAATTCGTGCCATTCTTCAAGACCGGCAAGGAGCTGCGCGAGCGCCTCAACCGCAACTACAAGGCGTGAGGCCGGAGCGCCATTGTAGCGTGAGCGTATTGAGAAAGCTTTTCTGGGCGGTGGTCGTCCTGCCACTCGCCGTCGTTGTGATCGCGCTCGCCGTCGCCAACCGCCACACCGTTTCGCTGGTGCTCGACCCGACCGCCGCCGCCGGCACGGCGTTCTCGATCGAGCTGCCGCTCTATCTGCTGCTGTTCGCGGCATTGGGGGCGGGCCTGCTGCTCGGCGGCTTTACCGCCTGGCTGGGCCAGGGCAAGTGGCGCAAGCTGGCGCGCGAACGCAG
>CAYVYD010000227.1:0-4573 GCA_964454415.1 uncultured Hyphomicrobiaceae bacterium
ACGAACGGTTCTCCCCGGGCTGACCGAGCACGCGCAGTTTCAGATCATGGAACATAAGGGAGCTTATGACCGGCCTAGCGATAGAATCTACACCTGCGAAGGGTTTGCACCGCAAATCCTCCGCCCCAATCCTCAGCCCGCCAGCGGCTAGAACCTTAGCAGTTCGGCCGGCTGAAGGATACGGATAACCCCTCTCTTCCATGCGGCCGGGTATCGCGTCCGCGCCCTGTTGGGAGGTGCCCGCATCGCGCGGTAAAGGGCGCGGCCCGCGCCGCTCGCCATCGGCCCCGGAAAAAAAATCACCGCATCCCGGAACCAAGGGCCGGCTTCGGAGTTTAGTCGGCAAGGGTGTCCGACTGGCCATGCGTACCAATGTTGTACCGGACATCTCGAATCGATCCCGCAGCCGCTCCCCCGTCGGCTGCGGGATCCCTGCGGCCCGGCCGCCGGCATCCCGCCGGCGGAGGAAGAGAACCCCATCGCCTTCGAAGTGATCCCTTTATGTTTCAAGGGCTTACGGGTGACGGGGCGCGCTCGGTCGTTTCGCGAATCAAACTTTCACGGATGGCCGGACGCGCGGGAACTTTTCTCCACGGCCGCGGTTATATGAGCGCTGTCCCGGCCAATGCGCGTGGCAGCGAAACTGAAATGAGCCACGGAAGGAAAGGCTGATGATGAAACAATTGACTGCCATCTCTGCTATGGCGCTCCTGCTCGCGGCGGCGCCCGCCTACGCGCAGGATCCCGCTCCCCAGGAGCCCAGTGCTCAGGACCAGCAGGCGCCTGGCATGGACCAGCAAGCCCCCTCGGCAGCGGACCAGCAGACCGGCCAGGACGAGAATGCGGCGGAGGAGAAACTCGCCGGATTGGAGGTCTGGAGTTCCGATGGCCAGCAGTTGGGCGAGGTCACCAAGGTGAATAGAGCGGCGGACGGCAACGTCCAGTCGATCTATGCCGATGTCGGCGCCTTCCTGGGGATCGGCGGCAAGACCGTCGAGATCACCTCCGATCAGTTCCAGCAGAAGGACGGCCGCATTGAGCTTTCGATGACCGCCGAGGCGGCCAAGAACCTGCCCGAGGCTGCCGGCAAGGAGACGGAGCACGAGGAGACGGAGCAGAAGTGAAGCTCGCCGCGGTGACGACCGACCGGACAGGCCGCGTTCGCGCGGCCTGTCCTTTTTTGCCGCCTCGCCGTCGCTCCGGCGCCGTCCCTGCGCCCGGCCGCTCCGGCCGCGGGACCTCCCGGGCGCCCGCCAATCGCAAACCCATGTCTGGCGGTGCGCTTTTGCGCCATCACCGGCGCAAAGCCCCTCGGCCGTACGCCCGATACGCCCTTCGTGCCTTTGCTTGATCCTGGCGCAAAAGCGCGCCGTCGGAATGGTTCCATATGAAGAGGAGAGGCTCTAGTCGGTCAGCACGCGCACGCTCTCGGCCAGCAAGGCGCTCACGTCGATCCCGTTGCTCTCGTGCGGGATCGTGTTGCTGGTGACGATTTTGGCCGCGCCGGCCTCGAGCAGCTCCTTGTAGGCGTTGCCGGCGAAGACGCCGTGGACGGCGGCGCAGACGGGCGCCGCCGCGCCCGCCTCCAGAAGCCGGCGGATGGTCTCGATCATCGTGCGCCCCGTCGAGATGATGTCGTCGACGAGAACCGGCGTTCCCTCCCGCAACAGCCCGGCGTCGGGCACCGAGATCTCCACGTCGCGGTCGCCGCGGCGGACCTTGCGCAGCGCCGTGTGGCGCGCCCCCGTCGCCCGCGCCACCGAGGCCACCCATTGCTCGCTCTCCTCGTCGGGGCCGATCAGCACCGGGCGCGGGACGTGCGCGCCGATCCATTCCGCGATCAGCGGCGCCGCGCCCGCCGCGCGCGCCGGCACAGTGTAGATTTCCTCGAGCGCGTGACGCCGGTGCAGATGGGGATCGACCGTCGCCAGCCAGTCGACGTGATCGCAGAGCAGCCGCGCGAAATGCGCCGAGGTCACCGATTCCCGCGGCTTGAAGCGCCGGTCCTGCCGCATATAGGCGAGGTAGGGAGCGATCAGGCCGACGCCCGCCGCCCCCAGCGCCCGCGCCGTATCGGCGGCGAACAGCAGGGTGAGGATCTTGTCGTCGGGGCGGTCCAGCGTGCACAGCAGCACGACCGTTCGCCCCTCGACCGGCCCCTCGAAGCGCAGATAGCTCTCCCCGTCGGGAAACCGCCGCGCCTCGAGCCCGCCGGCCTCCATGCCGAGCGCCCGCGCCAGCGGCGCGGCCAGGCCGTCGTTTCCCGGCAGGGCGACGAGGAGGGCGCCCTTCACAGCGGCGCCACGTCCAGAATGTCGCCGTTGGCTTGCGCGAATTCGAGCGCGTATTCTAGCTCGCCCGGCGACTCGGCGTGGATCGTATAGAGCGGCTCGCCGGTCGAGACCTTGTCGCCCAGCCGCATGTGGAGCGCGACGCCCGCCGCCTTGTCGTCGGGGGCGCCGGCGAGCTTGGCGACGCGCGCCAGCCGCCGGTTGTCGATCGCGTAAAGGATTCCGCTGCGCGGGGCCTCGATCGGGTGCCGGTGGCGCGCGACCGGCGGGCGCCGCATCCCGCCCTGGGCTTCGCATATCCGCTGGAACTTGGCCCAGGCCCGGCCCTCGTCGAGCACCGCCGTCGCCGCCGCCACCCCGCCGCCGGGCGCCGCCACCCCGGCGAGCTCGAGCAGCGCGCCCGAGAGCGCCAGGCTGCGCTCCCGCAGGTCCTGGGGCGCGCCGGGCTTGGCCTGCAGCACGTCGAGCACGTCGTGGGCCTCGAGCGCCGGGCCGATGCCGCGCCCCACCGGCTGGGTGCCGTCGGTCTCGACCACCTGCGCCTCGAGGCCGAACTGCGCCGCCGTGTCGATCAGGCTTTTCGTCAGATAGCGCGCCGACTCGGCGTTGCGGACCTTGGCGGTCGGCCCGATCGGCATGTCGAGCACCACGTGGGTGGCGCCCGCGGCGATCTTCTTCGACAGCACCGAGGCGACGAGCTGGCCCTCGCTGTCGAGGTCGAGCGCGCGCTCGACCCGGATCAGGACGTCGTCGGCGGGCGAGAGGCGCACCGCGCCCCCCCAGACCACGCAGCCGCCCTCGCGCGCCACCACCGCGCGCATCGCCTGCTGGTCCAGATCGACCGGCGCCAGCGTCTCCATCGTATCCGCCGTGCCGGCCGGCGAGGTGATCGCCCGCGACGAGGTCTTGGGCATCACCAGGCCGCAGGCCGCCGCGATCGCCACGATGACGGGCGTCGTCCGGTTGCCCGGAAGCCCGCCGACGCAATGCTTGTCGACCACCATCTCGCGGCCCCAGTCGAGCCGGTCGCCGACGTCGACCATGGCGCGGGTCAGCGCGACGATCTCGCGGCCGTCCAGCGGCCGGGCCGAGCAGGCGGTGATGAAGGAGGAGAGGTGGATGTCCGAATAGCGCCCCGCTGTCACGTCGGCGATGATCGCATGCAGGGAGCGGTCGTCGAGGTCCTTGTCGTAGACCTTGCCGCGCACGAAGCTGAGCGACTCGAGCGGCCGGGGATGGGAGACGGCGATCTCCTCGCCCTCCTCGAGCCCGAGCCGCTCCCAGGCCGAGTCCGAGAGCCCCGCCTCGCCCTGCTCGAGCAGCTCCGGCGAGGTCTGGAACAGGGTGGCGATAATGAAGCGGTCGCCGCGCTTGACGTAGACGCGGGCCGGAGCCGTGAAGCCCTCGGATTTGCACACGTGGCAGTCCTTGCGCATGAAGATCACCGTCTCCTGATGGGTGTCGACGCCGAGCCGCCGCGCCCGCACCCTGTTCGACCGGCCGTTCGTGCCCGTCTTGGGGGGCGCGCCCTCGAGACCTTCGGTCATTGCAGCTCCACCTCCTCCCGGTAATCGGGCACCCGGCACGTCCAGCCCAGTTCCTCCTCGATCCGGTGCCTGAGCGCGTCGGCGGCGGCCGGTTCCCCATGGGTGATGTATGTCGTCCTGGGCGGCCTCCTGAAGTTGCCGAGCCAGCCCATGATCTCGTCCGCGTCGGCGTGGGCCGACAGCAGCGAGAGGTTCTCCACCTCCGCGCGCACGGGGAAATAGTCTCCGTGGATCTTGATCCGGTCGGCGCCCTCGACCATCGCCTCGCCGCGGGTGCCGCCCGCCTGGAAGCCGGCGAACAGGATCGTGTTCTTGGGGTCGGGCGCGTAGCGCTTGAGATGGTGCAGTACCCGCCCGCCCGTCGCCATGCCGCTCGCCGATATGATGATCTTGGGCATCGGATTGGCGGTCAGCGCCTTCGACTCCTCCGCCTCGCGCACGTAATGCGCCACCCCGCAGGCCTGCCGGCACTCGCCGGCGGTGAGCCGCTGCACCGCCAAATTGGCGCAGAAGATCTCGCTGGCGTCGATCGCCATCGGGCTGTCGAGGAACACCGGCACCTCGTTGATGCGCCCCGCCGCCTTGAGCCGCTCGATGTGATAGAGCAGGCTCTGCGCGCGGCCGACCGCGAAGGAGGGAATAATCACCGTGCCGCCCCGCTCGGTCGTCCGCCTGATCACCTTGGCCAGCGTCTTTTCGGGATCGGTCCGGTCGTGCAGGCGGTCGCCATAGGTG
>CAYVYD010000228.1:0-4572 GCA_964454415.1 uncultured Hyphomicrobiaceae bacterium
GGAGAAGGACTTCTACGGCGGACACGGCATCGTCGGCGCCTGCGTGCCGCTCGGCACGGGAATCGCCTTTGCCAACAAGTACCGCGGCAACGATCACGTCTGCGTCACCTATTTCGGCGACGGCGCCGCCAATCAGGGCCAGGTCTACGAGGCCTTCAACATGGCCAAGCTGTGGCACCTTCCGGTCGTCTACGTGATCGAGAACAACCGCTACGGCATGGGGACCAGGATCGACCGCTCCTCCTCGACCACCGATCTTTCCCACCGGGGACGCAGCTTCGACATTCCGGGCGAGCAGGTCGACGGCATGGACGTGCGCGCCGTCAAGGCCGCCGGCGAGAAGGCCGTCGCCCACGCCCGCGCCGGCGACGGTCCCTACATCCTGGAGATGCTGACCTACCGCTACCGCGGCCACTCCATGTCCGATCCCGCCAAGTACCGCTCGCGCGAAGAGGTGCAGAAGGTGCGCGAGGAGCACGATCCGATCGAGCAGGTGCGCGCCCGGCTGATCGCGCGCGGCGACGCCAGCGAGGACGAGCTCAAGGACATCGACAAGGAGGTGCGCGCGCGCGTCGCCGAGGCGGCCGAATTCGCTCAGAACGAGCCCGAGCCCGATGCCTCCCAGCTCACCACCGATGTGCTGCGCAAGGCGCGGCGGGACTGACGGAGAGGGACGCGGTAAACGGTTATGGCGACGAATATCCTGATGCCGGCGCTCTCGCCGACCATGGAGGAGGGCACGCTTTCCAAGTGGTTCGTCAAGGCGGGCGACGAGGTCAAGGCGGGCGACGTGATCGCCGAGATCGAGACCGACAAGGCGACCATGGAGGTCGAGGCGGTCGACGAGGGGAGGATCGGCGAGATCCTCGTCGAGGAGGGCACCGAAGGGGTCAAGGTCAACACGCCCATCGCCGTGGTCCTGGCCGAGGGCGAGAGCCCCGAGTCGGCGCCGGCCGAGGTGCCCGGGCAATCTCCGCCCAATCCCGCCGCCGAGACCGGAGCTGCGGCCGACTCCTCCTCCGGGGCTGCGTCCGAACGACCCGCCGCCGCCGAACGGCCGCCGAGCCAGCCAACCGCCGCCGCGCCCGAGCCGACCAGGGGCGCGGAGAGCGCGAGCCAGACGGTGCGCGAGGCGCTGCGCGACGCCATGGCAGAGGAGATGCGCCGCGACGGCGACGTCTTCGTGATGGGCGAGGAGGTGGCCGAATATCAGGGCGCCTACAAGGTGACCCAAGGCCTGCTGGATGAGTTCGGCGCCAGGCGCGTGATCGACACGCCGATCACCGAATACGGCTTCACCGGCGTCGGCGTGGGCGCGGCCTTCGCCGGCCTCAAGCCGATCGTCGAGTTCATGACCTGGAACTTCGCCATGCAGGCGGTCGACCACATCATCAATTCCGCCGCCAAGACCCTCTACATGTCGGGCGGGCAGATGGGCTGCTCCATCGTCTTCCGCGGCCCCAACGGCGCCGCCTCGCGCGTCGCCGCCCAGCACAGCCAGTGCTATTCGGCCTGGTACGCCCACATTCCCGGCCTCAAGGTGGTGGCGCCGTTCTCCGCCGCCGACGCCAAGGGGCTCTTGAAGGCCGCGATCCGCGATCCCAACCCGGTGGTCTTTCTCGAAAACGAGATTCTTTACGGCCGCAGCTCGCCGGTGCCCCAGACCGAGGACTGGATCGTGCCGATCGGCAAGGCCAAGGTGGTGCGCGAAGGAAGCGACGTCACCATCGTCTCCTTCTCGCGCGGCATGACCTACGCGCTCGAGGCGGCAGACGCGCTCGAGGACAAGGGCATCAGCGCCGAGGTGATCGATCTGCGCACCCTCCGCCCCCTCGACATCGCGACCATCGTCGAATCGGTCAAGAAGACCAACCGTATCGTCGCGGTGGAGGAGTCCTGGCCGGTCTGCTCGGTGGCGAGTGAGATTTGCGCCCGGGTGACGCGTGAGGCCTTCGATTATCTCGACGCGCCGCCTCTCGCCGTCACCGGCGCCGACGTGCCGATGCCCTACGCCGCCAATCTGGAGACGCTGGCGCTGCCCTCGGCCGAGCAGGTGGCGGAAGCGGTCAAAACCGTGTGCTACGCCGATTGATCGGCCGTGGCCCGGAAACATGTTCGACGTCCGACGTTTCAAGATTGAGTGCCCCTCATGCCGATCCCGATCCTGATGCCCGCGCTGTCGCCCACCATGGAGGAGGGCACGCTAGCCAAATGGCTGGTCAAGGAGGGCGATTCCGTCTCGGCCGGCGACGTCATCGCCGAGATCGAGACCGACAAGGCGACCATGGAGGTCGAGGCGGTCGATGAGGGGAGGATCGGCAGGATCCTGGTGGGCGAGGGGACCGGCAACGTCGCCGTCAACGCGCCGATCGCGCTGATCCTGGAGGAGGGCGAGGACACAGGCGCCCTCGACGAGTTCGATCGAGGCGCAGCCTCGGCCGCGCCGCCACAGCCCGCGCCTGAGCCCAGAGCCAAGGCGGAGACCGCCGGCGACGGCAGGGAGGCGCCGACCGAAAAGGCCGCCGCTTCGGAGTCCAACGGCCGCGACCGGACCGGCGAGGCGTCGGGGACCCGGGCCGCGGGCAACGGGGATGGGGCCCGTATTTTTACCAGTCCGCTCGCCCGCCGCCTGGCCGCCGAACACGCCATCGACATCGCCGCCTTGAGCGGAAGCGGGCCGCGCGGGCGCATCGTCAAGCGCGACGTCGAGAAGGCGCTTCAAGCGGACGTCGGCGAGGCCGCCCCGCCCAAGGCCGCGGCGGGGGAAATCATGACCCGCCCCGCGGCCCCCGCGCCGCAGCCCATGTCGGACAAGGACATCCTGGCGCTCTACGAGCCCGGCACCTACGAGGTCGTGCCGATCGACAACATGCGGCGCATCATCGCCACCAGGCTCACCCAGGCGGCGCAGACCATCCCGCATTTCCGCCTCGAGGTCGATTGCGAGCTCGACGCGCTCTTGGCCGCGCGCGAGCGCCTCAACGCCATGTCGCCCGCCGAGGGCCCCAAGACCTTCAAGATCTCCGTCAACGACATGATCATCAAGGCGATGGCGATGGCCCTGCAGAAGGTGCCCGAGGCCAACGCCACCTGGACCCAGCAGGGCATCCTGCGCCACAAGGGCTCCGACATCGGCGTCGCGGTGGCGATCGAGGGCGGCCTCTTCACGCCGGTGATCCGCCACGCCGAGATCAAGAGCCTGTCGGAGATCTCCAACGAGATGAAGGATCTGGCCGCCCGCGCCCGCACCCGCCACCTGGCGCCGCACGAATATCAGGGCGGCACCACGGCGATCTCCAATCTCGGCATGATGGGCATCAAGTCGTTCGACGCGGTCATCAATCCGCCCCACGCCACGATCCTCGCCGTCGGCGCCGCCGAGAAGCAGCCCGTGGTCAAGGGCGACGGGATCGAGATCGTCACGCTGATGAGCTGCACGCTCGCTTGCGATCACCGGGTGGTTGACGGCGCGCTCGGCGCCCGGCTGCTCGCCGCCTTCAAGGGCTTCCTCGAGGAGCCCGTCACCATGCTGGTGTAGCGCCCGCGGGTGCTGCGCAAGTTCCACAAGCGATTAAAACGGGAACACCGATGGCAGAGACATCCTTCGACGTGGCCGTGATCGGAACCGGGCCCGGCGGCTACGTCGCCGCCATCCGCGCCGCCCAGCTCGGCTTCAAGACATGCGTCATCGAGCGCGAGCGTCTGGGCGGCATCTGCCTCAATTGGGGCTGCATCCCCACCAAGGCGCTGCTGCGCACCTCCGAGCTCTATGAGACGATGAAGCATGCGGAAAAATTCGGAATATCGATCAAGGACTTGAGGTTCGATATTGAGAAAGTGGTAGCGCGGTCTCGCGCCGTTGCCGATCAGCTTTCGGGCGGCGTCGCTTACCTGATGAAAAAGAACAAGATAACGGTGATCGAGGGCGAGGCGCGGCTCGCGGGTCCCCGCCGCATCGACGTTACCGGAAAAGAGGGGGGCGGGACGAGCGACATCGAGGCCAAGCACGTCATCATCGCCACCGGCGCGCGGGCCCGCACGCTGCCCGGCATCGAGCCCGATTCGGAGCGGATCTGGACCTACCGGGACGCCATGGTTCCCAAATCCATGCCGAAATCGCTGCTGGTGGTGGGCTCGGGTGCCATCGGCATCGAGTTCGCGAGCTTCTACCGCTCGCTCGGCGCCGAGGTCACCGTGGTCGAGATCCTCGACCGCGTGCTGCCGGTCGAGGACGAGGAGATCTCCAACCTGGCCGAAAAGGCCTTCGCCAAGCAAGGCATGACGATCCACACCGGAACCTCGCTCGAGGGATTGGAAAGGAACACCGAGGGCGTCACGGCGACGCTCAAGGGACCAGACGGTGAAAGCCGCCGGATCGCCGTCGAGCGCGTGATCCTCGCCGTCGGCATCACCGGCAACATCGAGGGCCTCGGCCTCGAGGAGTTGGGTGTTAGGACCGAGCGCGGACACATCGTCATCGACGAGTGGTGCCGCACCGGCGTCGAGGGGCTTTACGCCATCGGCGACGTGGTGGGGCCGCCCTGGCTCGCGCACAAGGCGAGCCACGAGGGC
>CAYVYD010000229.1:0-4566 GCA_964454415.1 uncultured Hyphomicrobiaceae bacterium
TCGATTTCTTCGAGGCGCGGGTGTGCTTGAACTCGACGGCCGAGTTGGGCCGCTGATTCGAGATCACGCAGGATTTGCAGAAGGCCGTTTCCTTCGGCAGCCCGTAAAAGGCCTGCGGATCGTTGGCGCCCGGCGCGTATTCGAGCGGATCGATTTGCGGGGTGTCCGAGCTATCCTTCATCGCGCCGTTTCCCTCATCTCCAATCCACGCAACCGATGTGGCGCGGCCGCGGCTTGGGCCGTCCTCATTTCGTTCAAAGCCATGCTAGATCCCGTATTGCTCCGTCTTGTAGCGCGCCAGATTGGCGGGCTCGCCGAACCATTCGATCGTCTTGACGAGGCCCTCGCGCAGGCCGTCGCGCCCCCGGTGCCGCGGCTTCCATCCCGTCAGTTTTTGTGCCTTGGCGTTGTCGGCGCATAGCCGCTCGACCTCGCTTGCCTCGGGCCGCACGCGTTGATCCTCGCGGACGATCTCGATATCCGCTCCCATGAGCTCGGCGATGAGCGCGGCGGTGTCGCCGATCGAGATCTCGTGGCCCGATCCCAGATTAATGACCTCGCCGACCGCCTTGTCCGCAGAGGCGACCGCGCGCAGGCCATCGACCGTGTCGGTGACATAGTTGAAGTCGCGGGTGGGCGCGAGCGAGCCGAGCCTGATGGCGCGCGCGCCGGAGGCGATCTGCGAGATGATGGTGGGAATTACCGCCCGGTTCGACTGGCGCGGCCCATAGGTGTTGAAGGGCCGCGCGACCGCCACCGGCACGCCGAAGGCGCGGTGATAGGAAAGCGCGATGTGGTCGGCGCCGATCTTGCTCGCCGAATAGGGCGACTGGCCGATTAGGGGATGGTCCTCGCCGATCGGCACCAATTGCGCGGTGCCGTATACCTCGCTGGTGGAGGTGTGCACCACCCGGGCGCCCGCCTCGCGCGCGGCCTGCACCACGTTCAAGGTGCCGGTGACGTTGGTCTCCACGTAGCTGGCCGGCGCGTAATAGGAGTAGGGGATGCCGATCAGCGCCGCGAGGTGAAACACCAGATCACGCCCGTCCATGGCCTGCGCCACCCCAAAGGGGTCGCGCACGTCGCCCAGGAACACCTCGACCTCGCCGCGCACCGCGCTCTCCTCGAGCCAGCCCCACGAGCACGCATAGTTGTAGAGCACCATGGCGCGCACGTCGTGACCCTCGGCCACCAGCGCCTCGGTCAGGTGGCTGCCGATGAAGCCCTCGGCGCCGGTCACGAGGATTTTCACGCCGCGACCCCCGTCATGCGATTCCGCCGACCTGCACGGACGCCGCGTGGCGTTTGCGCGACCGCGCCTTGGAACTTCCGGCAGCTTTTATCAAAAGCTGGCACAAACCTTCGATGGTTTGCGGGCGAAGCGGCTTGGCGGGATCACCATGAAACATGACGTCGTCACCGATATCGCAGCTCACATCCTCGAGCGCCTGCATGAAGAGCGCCCCCTCCTTTTGCCGCGCAGTGCGCTCGTCCTTGGTTCCTTTGGCCACGGTATCGAGCAATTTTCGTATCATCTCACGCACGGAGAACAGGTCCTCGACCCGATGGACATGCGAAATCGCGTTGTAGAGATTATGCCGGCCGAAGGTAAGTACGGGAACACCAGCGGCCGCCGCTTCGATACCGACCGTCCCGGTCAAGGTCGCGACCAGCGCGGCATTGGCCGCCAAGGTTGGACCATCACTCATCGGATGCGCCAGGCGGACATTGGGAATTTCGGACAGCCATTCGTAGAAATCGTTTGGCCGCCGACCCACGGCCGGCATGTGCTCCTTGATCACCAACAGCATGTCGGCCGGCAGCGATTTGGCGACGAGATCGATGATCGCGATTTGGTTGTTGAACTCGGGCGCCAGCACTGTCGTGGACGTTTCCGGTTCCACTTGCAAGGCGTAGAAAACGTAGCGGCAGTCTTGAAACGACTCGCTTGGAGCAACCCTGCGGATAAGATCGCGCCACTGTTTCGGAATTCTAAACAGATGCCTGACATTGTCGGCGAACAGATACCTGTTGAATCTCGGTTGGCCCCGATACTTGATTTGCCGGATGAGAAAAAATCTCAGCTCATTCATCAAAAGGAAGACTGTCCGCCTGAGCGCAAAGCGGTAACGGGTGTGACGCAGGGACTTGTTCCAGACATCTAGATCGCCCTGATTGACGGCTCTTTCGCGCGGTTCCGGCAGCGGCATGGAACCAGCGCCCTTGCGCAGCTTATCGAACCGCTTCAGCATCGCGGAATGGCCGAAGAATTCGTCCTCGTACCAAGTGAAGTACTGGCCTGACCGGCTGGAAAACAATATTCGGATATCGATGCCGCGCTTGCGAGCGACGATGCACATCACCTTGGTGAAGTCGGCGCCGACGCCACTGGTTATGAAGGTGCCGATGTCGTGCTCGGCGCAGAGCGAATCCAACCGGTCGGCCAGTTCGTGGATGTAACGGATCGAGCGGCCCAAGGTTGCGCATCGGGAATTCCGGCTCCTTGGATGGTGGTGGCCAAGGTAATAGGTGCCCCGCCCCAGATGCCGGTCGCCTTGGATGACGTCGAAAAGATGCGCCGAATAGGTCCGTTCGAATTCGCGCGCCAATTCCCGCGCCCTCTCGTCGAATTCACCGGCCAGATTTGGATAGCTCGCCAGCACGTCGTCGATCGCGAAGATGCCGTCGACCACGTCATATTTGCGGTAATCGTTCACATGGGCGAAGGATGGCGCCAAACAGTAAACCTTGGCGCCCGTTTCGGCCTTGAGCTCGGTGAAGAACGGCACCCAAAAACGTGGCCCGTAAAGATTTTCGGCAACGAAGAGAACCGCCTTCACGACGCGTGTTCCTTGGCGAGCCTGCGTGCCTTACCGTTGGCGATCTCGATCGCCTGATCGGCGACGTCGAGGAAGGCGCGCTGATGGGTGACGGCCAGCACCGTGAGCTTTCGCGTCAGCTTGCGCACCGTGTGGCAGATGTCCTGTTCGGTCTCGGGATCGAGCGCCGAGGTCGCTTCGTCCAGCATCAATAGCTTCGGCCGCCGCACCAGCGCGCGGGCGATCGAGAGGCGCTGGCGCTGGCCGCCCGAGAGCCGCATGCCCCGCTCACCGGCGATGGTGTCGAGACCGTTGGGGAGCGCTTGAATGAAGTCCCACGCCTCGGCCGCCTTGAGCGCCCATTCCACGTCCTTGTCGCCGAGGCTGGCGTCCCCCAGCGTGATGTTGGCGCGGATCGTGTCGTTGAACAGGAAGAGCTCCTGGGGAACGTAGCCGATCATCCCGCGCCAAGCCTTGAGGTCGACCTTCTCGAGCGGCACACCGTCGATTTCCACGCGGCCCGCCTGCAAATCGACGAAGCCGACGATGGCGTCGAGCAGGCTGGTCTTGCCGCTGCCCGACGGCCCGACGACCACGGTAAGCTTGTTGGCCGCTATGACGAGGTCGACGCCCGCCAGAACGCGTTTCTCGCCATAGGCGAGGTCGACGCCCTCGAGCGCGATCCCACGCCGCAGCGTCGGCGTCTTGCCGGAATGGAGAATTTCCTCGTTGCGCGCCGCTTCCTCGAGGGCGCCATCGACGATCGAGACCGAGCCCTCGTTCATGGCGATTTGATGGATGAACTTGTTGAGAAAGGAGAGCTCGTTGGTGATCCGCATGAACAGGATCGCCACCAGCGCTAGCGACGGCAGCTCCACGTCCAGGACGCCGACGGAAACGAACAGGCCGCCGGCTAGCGCGGCCACGAGCAGGGGTTCGGGGAGGATCGCGCGCACCGCCGCGCCGATAACCGTCGTGCGGTAGGTCTGGTAGATCCGCTCGTTCTCGGCGACCAGCAGCGGCACCGCGTGGCCCTCGCGGCCCATCGACTTGATCGCCTTGATGCCCTGCAGCGTCTCGACCAGCCGGCTGCTGATCGAGTTCATCAGCGACGTTCTCTGGTGGCTCGCCTGGCGCACCATCGTCAATATCGGCAACATCAGCGCCATCAGGAGCATGCCCACCGCGAAACCGCCCAGCGTCAGCAGCCACGACACCGCGAGCGAGGTCGCCAGATAGACGATGGTTTGGATGCCGCGGCTGACGAGCCCCACGGCCGCGCCGGCGGCCGAGATGTAGTTCTGTATCTCGGCGCCGACGATGTTGGCGAGCCGCCCGCCCGGCTGGTCGAGCAGATAGGACCAGCGCGCCCGGATGACCCGCCGCGAGAGCTCCTCGCGCAGGAATTGGTTCTGCCGCTGGATGCAGAGCCCCGTGTAAACCGTCACCGCGCCCTTGATCGCCGCCTTGAGAGCGATGACGCAAACGATGAAGACGAGCATGCCGCCAAGGGTGATGGGGACGCCGAGCCATTCGAGGCCGTCGCTCACGGCCCGCGACAGCGCCGAGGTCTCGCCCGTTTCGCTTTCGATCAGCAGTTGCAGCAGCGGCAGCAGGGCGACGAGCGACATATTCTCGAAAATGCCGACGACGAATTGGCCCGCGAAGATCAGCGCGAGGCGATAGGGCTTTCGCCCGGCGAGCGAGACCAGTATGCGTGACGCCGGGCGCAGGATGGAGCGCTGCG
>CAYVYD010000230.1:0-4557 GCA_964454415.1 uncultured Hyphomicrobiaceae bacterium
GCTCCAGATAGGCCTGGGCGGCCAGCGTCTTGCGCCCGCCCGCGCGCTGCGCCTGCTCCACCAGCAGCCCCGCCGCCAGTAGCCGCGCCATCAGGTCCATCAGCCGGCGGGCGTGGCGCGCGCCCCGCGCGGGGTCCGCCGCCACCGCCTCCGCCGCCGCCGCGCAGTCGGAAAGCGCCGCCGCCAGGGGCTTGGCCAGCTTGGGGTGGTTGGGCTTGGCCCTCTTCGCGATCGCCGAAAGCCTGGCCTCGAAGGCATCGAAGCCGCCGTAGCGGCCACCCAGCAGGCGCAGCACCTCGAGCGCCTGGACGTTGGCGGGCCCCTCCCAGACGGTCAGCACCTGGGCGTCGCGCAAGAGCCTCGGCGTCACGTAGTCGTAGGTGTAGCCGTTGCCGCCGATCAGCTCGATCGCCGCCCGGCAGGTCCGGTTGGCGCCCTCGGCGGTCAAGTACTTGGCGAGCGCGGTGACCAGCCGCAGCCAGGTGCGCTCGGCCACCGGCCCCTCGTCATAGGCCGTCTCCCGGGCGTGATCGAAGGCGTGCGCCGCCTCGAGCGCGAGAGCCAGGTCCGCCTCGAGCCCGATCCGCATCTCGACGAGCTCGTTCTGCACCATCGGATAGGCGATGATCGCCTCGCCGAAGGCGCGGCGGTTGGCGGCGAAGCAGAGGCTCTCCAGATAGGCGCGGCGCTGCAGGCCGGCGGCGGCGAGCGCGTTGTGGATGCGGCTGAATTCGAGCGCCTCCATCATCAGCTTGAAGCCCGCGGGCGGCGGCGCAAGCTCGAGGGCATAGGTGCCAGTGAGCTCGACCTCCCCCGTCGCCACCCCGCAGGTGCCGAGCTTGTCCTTGAGGCGGCGGATCCGCATCGGGTTGGGCTCGCCATTGGGCAGCCGCCAGGGCACCAGATAGAGCCCCAGCCCCTGCGAGCCTTCCTCCGCCCCCTCGGGCCGCGCGGTGGCGAGCGCGATGCCGCCGTCGACGTTGCTGGTGAACCATTTGAGGCCGTCGAGGCGAAAGTGATCGCCCTCGGGCCGCGCCACCGTCGTCGTGGCGCCGATGTCGCTGCCGCCATGCAGCTCCGTCGCCCAGGTGCCGGCGCTCACCGCCTCGCCGTCCATGCGGGTGAGAAGCGGCAGATAGGTTTGGCGCACGGCTTCCGGCGCGAAGCGGGCGAGCACATGCGCCGCCGCCCCCGTCATGGTGGCGGGGCAGTGCAGCGAGACGTCCGATTGCGAGGTGAGATAGCCCATGGCGAAGGTGACGAGATGGGGCGCGGGGTCGGCGCAATAGTTGAGGCCGACGATGCCGCGGGCGTAGATCTCCCGCGCCGCCTCCTCCCAGAGGGGGTTGTACTGGACGTGGTTGATGAGGTTGCCGTGCGCGTCATAGGGCACGAGGCGGGGCCTGGCGAAGCGGTCCGTATAGGCGGCCTCGGCGTCGAGCGGGCCGCCCGCCCAGGCGCCGAACGCGGACAACGTCCCCCGCCAGCGGGCGAGGGCTTTCGCGTCCAGCCCCTCCAGCACGAAGTGGAGGTCCCGGTCGATCTCGAAGAAGTTCAGGCCCTGGGTGTGGTCGGGGATGTCCATGGCGGTGTTCCCCTAACAAAGGTGGCCATGCGCTGCGTTTGCGCGATCGTAAGAAATACAATGTGATGTTCGACCCGATCACCACTATTTATCAGAAGCTCTCATTGAATGAGTTGAACATCCGTAGCTCCCAGTGCGCAATGAATTCACCCAACGACATTGCTTGATACTTTGGCAAGGTGATCATGCCGCCACTTTCCTAATCATATCGTCCGGTGCTTTATTCTCAATTACCGTCGATGCCTGCGCCAGAACATTGAAATAATCGCCCATTTCGCGCTTGTTTTTCACAACAGAAATTCGAGCGGGTGGGTACTCGAGTCGTGCAATGTCATGGAACTTGGCGGCAGCATTAACGACTGACGTATGATTCTTGCTGACAGGCTCAAAGAGGGCCTTGTGATTGTCTAGTCTGACTACTGCCGCAACGTGCCAGGCATGACTTGATGATCCAACGAACTCTACATCGCGATCAACCTTATCTTTGGTAAAGATTCGCGTGAGGCGTTTATAGAGAATGTCGGCTTCTTCTGCGAAGCGTCGATCAGCAGCGCGATACGCTGCAAGCGCCACAGACTCCGCAGAACAGTTGGCTACAATCGTGACGGCACCTGCAAGCTGGCTCCGGCTTGCTTCTGTTACAAAGAACGCCTGATTATCGAATCGAATACCAAATTGCGCCGCAAGGTCTTTGCCGTGCCGACTGAAATAGAGTGAAGCACCGAGTATCTCAGCTTCCTGATGGCCTACACCCATGTCAGTCACAAAAAAGCGGTCCTGGTGTTGTGTAACATGAGCCACGGCCATCGCGCCGCTCGGATACATGATCGGTGTCTTGATTAGCGACGCCGAGCCGAATTGCTCAGTCGAGACGATCTCGCGCGCAACCTCTTCAGTTATACGCGCAAGGTCCTTATTGATTTCCACGGTCATAACTAGCCAAACAAATCGCCTTCCCTCCAAGGGGGAGGCTCTATTTGCTCCATGCCGTTAATTCTAAACTCCGCCGCCACAACATCAACAAGATCACGAAATGAGCTTGGGTCTGGATCAATCGGTTCTGCTATAGGCAAATTCTTGCCACGCATGCGCCCTTCATCCTCAAGATAATTCATTTCGAAGCCATGAATGTGGCTCCCTACAATCCTCAGAAGACGAAGATGCTCCGGGCCTTGATTTGGATTCGTATGAGGGCTGACGGGGCGCCATTCGATCCGGCAGAGTGGAATGCACGGGCTTCGTGCCGGATGGTACTGTAGATGAAACCGCACCGCCCGATCTGGCAGTGACTGTCCAGCCCCGGCGCGCAGCTCCAGTCCTTCGATCGTCACACCGTCGATATCGAGTGGTGCTTCCAAATCAAACCACGTCGAATCCGTTGCAATCCACTTGGGATTGCTGGCCAATATTTTGTTGGCCTCGAAGAGTTCTCGAAGGTCAGCCCCCATGTGTGAATGTAAGCACGCGAGAGGTTAGATGGCGACTCTAACAAGCTCATCAGCGTGTTAGGGACGGATCAGGCCGGGTGAACCTCCTGAGATCCATCTTCAATGGGCTAATCCTGTTTAGTTGTGTGCATTTAATCATGTCACAAAATACTTATAAGGGTCGGATGGGCCGCCGGTTCCCCGGCGTTCGATCATGCCTCTGCTCACTAGAAGGCGGCAATCCTGATTGACGCGCTGCTGATAGGCGCGATCACCGAACATGGCCTCCGCCAGTCCCGCCTCTGTGCGGCCCGGCCCCTTCTCGATCAAGAACAAGAGCACGTCTGCTAGCGTAAGTATCTTCACCGCCTCCGCACGGTCCATGCTCAGCATAGACGAATTGAATGGCAAACAACGAATTGTAGCCCCTCCCAATTCCGCCCCGACGTGCTAAGTCCCATCGCCGCCGCGTGACTGGCGGTGCGAGCGGGAGCGGGATTTGGACACGGACGCGAAGATCTATTGGGAAGACGTTTCGCCGGGCGACGTGTTCGAGCTCGGTGAGCGGCGCGTCGGGCGCGAGGAGATCGTCGCCTTCGCGCGGGCCTACGACCCCCAGCCCTTCCACGTGGACGAGGAGGCCGCCAAATCGACCATGATGGGCGGGCTCGCGGCGAGCGGCTGGCATAGCTGCTGCCTGATGATGCGGCTGATGTTCGAGGGCTTCCTCTCGAAATCCTCTTCGCTCGGCTCGGGCGGCCTCGACGAGGTCAAGTGGCTCAAGCCCGTCCGCCCCGGCGACGTGCTTAGCGCCCGCTACAGCGTGCTCGAGACCCGCGCCTCGCGAAGCCGGCCCGATCTCGGCATCTGCAAGTCGCTCTGCGAGGTCTTCAACCAGGCGGGCGAGACGGTGATGACCTGCCGCTTCACCCAGTTCATGGGCCGGCGCCCGGCGGACCGGGGAGCGGGCGCGTGAGCCTCTTCTTCGAGGATATCGAGCTCGGCCGGGTGATCGAGCTCGGCGGCCACCGCTTCGGCGCCGAGGAAATCGTCGCCTTCGCGCGCGAGTTCGATCCCCAGCCCTTCCACCTCTCCGAGGAAGCGGCGCGCGAGAGCCTGTTCGGCCACCTCTGCGCCTCGGGCTGGCACACGGTCTCGATCTGGATGCGGCACGCGGTGGCGCGCGAGCACAGGATCCGCGCCGAGCTCGCCGCCGCGGGCGAGCCGGCGCCGGGCTTCGGTCCCTCGCCCGGGGTGCGCGAGCTTACCTGGCCGACGCCCGTCTATGTGGACGATGAGATCTCCTTCACCACCTCTCCTCAGACCAAGCGCGTGCTCGCCTCGCGGCCGGGCTGGGGCGTGGTCGAGAGCCTCAACGAGGGCGTCAACCAGGAGGGCCGGACGGTGCTCCGCTTCTTCGGCAGCCTCTTCGTCGAGCGGCGCGCCCGGGCGGGCGCCTAGGTTGAGAACTCATAAATAACGCCCATTCTGCGCGCGATGGCGTTGCGCCCGAACAGGCGGAATGGCGATGGAAATCGCCGCGGC
>CAYVYD010000231.1:0-2032 GCA_964454415.1 uncultured Hyphomicrobiaceae bacterium
CCGAACCCTCGAAACCAAACAGAATTGCGCGCTATTTATGAGTCCTCAACCTAGGCCCGGCTGAGGCCGGGCGCGCCGTTATTTTCCCTTACTTAAAGGGGGCCGTCCCCGGCCCGGGGAGACCGTAGGGGTGTCGTCGGCGGGTACCTCGCCGCCGGCGCGCAGACCGCCGGGATAAGCGCCGCAGATCTCGCAGGAACGCCGCCAGCAGGAGGCCATGCACTGGGCGAATTGCGGTTCGCACTGATCGCCGTAGCAGTTCGAGCGCCAGTGCCAGAAGCAGCCGTCGCGGCAATAGGTGCAGCCCGCCAGGCAGGCGCTGCCGCGGGAGCCGGGCGGGATCGGCGAGAGGAACTCGGGCGCGGTGAAGTCGAGGATACGGGCGTCGAGGCCGGGGCCCACCGGGACCGACATGTTGCCGAGCGACTTCTCGACCGTATAGACGTCCTCGCGCAGATCGCCGAGCGAGCGCTCATAGGCTCCGGCCCCGCCGAGCACGCCTGCGGCGAGCAACGGGGCGAGGGAAAGGGCGGCGAAGAGGCGATGCATGGGATGCATGGAATGACCGGCCCGATCGTTTGCGTCGCTCCCAAGCATACGCCCAGGCCGGTTAACCAAACGTGCCCCGCCGGCGCCGGGGAGAAAGGCCGCCTTTGACGGGTGGCGGGGACTGTGGCACCCATCGGAAAACGGCAAATCGGGGCCGGGCGCTTGAGGCTTGGGAGCGACGAACCGCCATGGCGAAACGCGCCGACACACCGCGCCGGGCGCCCTCGGGCGCGCTGCTCGAACGCTTCGCGGCAATCGTCGGCGAAGACAACGCCCTCACCGCGCCCGCCGACATGGCGCCGTATCTGGAGGAATGGCGCGGCCTCTATCACGGCCGGGCCGCCGCCGTGCTCAAGCCCGGGACGACGGGCGAGGTCTCTCAGATCCTCGCGCTGGCCAACGAGACCAGGACGCCGGTCGTCCCCCAGGGCGGCAACACCGGCCTGGTCGGCGGGCAGATACCGCACGAGAACGGGCGGGAGATCGTCGTCAGCCTCTCGCGCATGACGGCGATCCGCGCGCTCGATACCCTCTCGCTGACCATGACCGCCGAGGCGGGCGTGGTGCTGGCGTCCGCCCAGGCGGCGGCCGAGGAGGCGGGGCTGCTGTTCCCGCTCAGCCTCGCCTCGGAGGGAAGCTGCCAGATCGGCGGCAACCTCGCCACCAATGCGGGCGGCACCGCGGTGCTCGCCTACGGCAACGCCCGCGATTTGGTGCTGGGGCTGGAGGTGGTGCTGGCCGACGGGCGCGTCTGGGACGGCCTGCGGGCGCTCAAGAAGGACAATACGGGCTACGATTTGAAGGATCTCTTCATCGGCTCGGAAGGAACGCTCGGCATCATCACCGCCGCGGTGCTCAAGCTCGCGCCGCGCCCGGCCGAGCGCGCCACCGCCATCGGCGGCTTCGAAAGCCTCGACCAGGCTGCACGCTTCTTCGCCGCCGCCCGCGAGGCTTCGGGCCTAGCGCTCACCACCTTCGAACTGATGCCGCGCATCGGCATCGAGTTCGCCCTGAAGCACGGGTCCGGCACCCGCGACCCGCTGGAGCGGCCGTACCGCTGGTACGCGCTCGTCGAGCTTTCCGGCGCCCGCGCCGACGGACGCACAAGGGCGCTGCTCGAGGGCCTGCTCGCGGCGGCCCATGAGGACGGGCAGATCGCCGACGCCGCGCTCGCCTCGAGCCTCGCCCAGGCGCAAGCCTTCTGGCGGCTGCGCGAGCTGCTCTCCGAGGTGCAGAGGCACGAAGGCGGCAGTATCAAGCACGACGTCTCGGTCCCCGTCGGGCGCATCCCCGAGCTGATCGAGCGGGCGAGCGCCCGAGTCGAGGAGATCGTCCCCGGCTGCCGCCCCGTCCCCTTCGGCCACTTCGGCGACGGCAACATCCACTTCAACGTCAGCCAGCCGCCGGCCATGGACCGCGAAGCGTTCATGGCCCAATGGGACCGGATGACGGAGGCCGTCTACGACATCGTGCTCGCGCTGGA
>CAYVYD010000231.1:2132-4556 GCA_964454415.1 uncultured Hyphomicrobiaceae bacterium
TGGAGTACAGGGCCATGACGGTCGTCCCCTTCCCCAATCCCGAGAGCTGGAACGCGCGCTCGCGCGACGAGCTGGCGGCGAGCTTCCGCGAGGCGATCACGGACCACTTCCGCGCCCACACGGTCGGCACCAATATCAGCGCCGCGACCTTGCTCACAACCGACTACCTCGACCAGTTCAACGAAGCGGTGCGGCTGCTCGAGACGCTGCCCGCCGCCCCCGGGGAGGTGGCGCCCGATCTCGAGCGCTGGAGCGCCCGCTCCTATGAGGAACATTTCGGCGGGCCCGACCAGGACGGCAGATCCTTCGTGCTCGCGGCCTACGAGCACGCGCCCCTCGAGGTCCGCGAGGTCTTCGACCACGCCGTCGCCGGCCTCGAAGCGGACATGGCCCGGGCGCTCAGGGAAGCGGCAAAGGCCGCCGCCGCGGGCGACGCCGCCGAGCTTGACGCGCTGTGCGAGCGCTGGGTGCCCGACCTCGAGGAGCGCATTCAGGAAATCGCCCTCCTGGTCAACGGCGAGGTCGACCCGGTCCCCCTCGACGAGCGCGCTTGACGCCTCGGTACGATCGGGCTGCTAGACTGGCGGGCGTGACCCGCCATCCCGCATCCACCTCCCTGATGCCGCGTCCCGGCGCGAGCGCCGCGGTGTTCCGCGGGCCCCAGGTGCTGCTCGTCGAGCGCGCCAAGGCGCCCTTCGCCGGCAAGTGGAGCCTGCCCGGCGGCGACATCGAGCCCGGCGAGAGCGCCCGGGAAGCGGCCCGGCGCGAGCTCGCCGAGGAGACGGGGATCGATGCCGAGCTCGTGGGCCTCGCCGACGTCGCCGAGGTGATCATCCGCGATGGCGGCAAGCTCGTCGCCCATCACGTGATCGCCGTCTTCTACGGCCGCTGGCTTTCGGGCGAGGCGCGCGCGGGGAGCGACGCGGCCGCGGTGCGCTGGGTGCCGCTCGAGGAGCTCGGGGCCCTCGCCCTCACCGAGGGAACCCAAGCGATTATCGAGCGCGCCGCCGCCGAGCTCGAGTCGCAGGCTTGAGCCTCAAATCCGCGCCCTATCGCCGCCACGTCTTCCAGGCTAAGTAGGGGTCATGCAGCACGCGAACCGACACCGGCGCGGCCTTCCGCGCCTGCTCCTCGCGCTCCTTCTGGCGCTCGCGGCCGCCGGTCCGGCCGGCGCCCAACGGTCCGCGGGCGCCAACCAGAGGCCCTATGACGAGCGCCTGCTGCGGCTGTCGGAGATCCTCGGGGCGATCCATTACCTGCGCGAGCTCTGCGGCGCCAACGAGGGCCAGCTCTGGCGCAAGCAGATGGAGGAGCTCGTCCGCGCCGAGGGCACCACGGCGATCCGCCGGGCCAACCTGGTCAAGGAGTTCAACAAGGGCTATCGCGGCTACCGGCGCACCTACCGAACCTGCACCGATTCGGCCCGCATGGCGGTCGACCGCTTCATGGAGGAGGGCGAGCAGCTCGCTTCCGTGCTGGTCGAGCAGGATCACTGACCCGCCCGCGCGGGCCGGTTAACCCTTTAACGGTTAATCGAAGAGCGTCATCAGCTTCCCAAGAAGCCTATGATAGGACAAGCGCTTGAATTCGAAACGGCTTCAACGCACGCCCGAAACGGCGGCAGGGACCGGCAAGGGGAGCTACGATGTACGAGCCGATGCGAATGCGCTCCGCCATTCTTTCCGAGCACGACGAGCACAAGCGCGCCGCGCTGCATTACATTCTGGAAGCCTGGGAAGAGGCGCTGCATGACGGCATCGAGCCGGAAATGCTGGCCAACGCGGCGATCTTCGCCGCCCTTTCCGACCTGGTCTCCGCCTATGGCGAGGAGGCCGTCTCGGAAATGACCAAGGGCCTCTCGCGGCGCATCGAGTACGGCGAGTTCACCCTGCACCGCACCGCTCAGTAACGCCGAGGCGCGCGGGGCACGACCTCCCTTCCCTCACGCACCGAGCACCCGCCCCAGCGACACCAAGAGCCCGGCGCCGAACACCACCAGCACCGCTCCCGCCGTCTGGTTTATGAAGCGCAGCCGCTTGGCGTCCAGCCGGTGGTGGATGGTCGCGATGACCCGGGCAAGGCCCAACCACCAGGCGAGCCCGACGGCGGCGATGCCGAGGATCACCGCCGCCACCTGGACAAGCGTCTCCAGCCCGCCGACCACCGCGCCGAAGCCGCCGAACACAGCCGCAACGCCCAGGATGGCGCCGGGATTGGAGATCGTGGGAAGAAGCGCCTGACCCGCCGCCCCGGCGTTGCCGGTGAGGCCCGATTCGCGCCCCTCGGGCGCCGTCTCCCGGGGCATGGCGGTCAACAGCCTGAGCCCGAAGGCAATCAGCACGATGCCGCCCACCAGCCGGATCGGGAACCGGTAATCGGCCATCAACTGCGACAGCGCGGAAAGGCCGAGCGCGGCCGCGCTCG
>CAYVYD010000232.1:0-4556 GCA_964454415.1 uncultured Hyphomicrobiaceae bacterium
GCGCATGGCCGCCGCCACGTCGGCCTCGGAGAGCGCGCCGCGTCCGGTGAGCTTGTCGAAGATTCCCGACAAGCGGTCTGATAGGGATTCAAACATGCCTTCTATTTCGTATCCCGGTCGCGGCCCGCGGCCGCTCCTCGCCTCTTGCTAATCGTCCCGGTCGCGGCCCGCGGCCACTCCCCGCCTCTTGCTAATCGTCCCGGTCGCTGCCCGCGGCCGCTCCTCGCCTCTTGCTAATCGTCCCGGTCGCGGCCCGCGGCCACCCCCCGCCTCCTGCTAATCGTCCCGGTCGCGGCCCGCGGCCGCTCCTCGCCTCTTGCTAATCGTCCCGGTCGCGGCCCGCGGCCACTCCCCGCCTCTTGCTAATCGTCCCGGTAGCGGCCCGCGGCCACTTCCCGCCTCTTGCTAATCGTCCCGGTCGCGACTCGAGCCACGCTGCTTGCCACACGTCACCCCCGGGCTTGTCCCGGGGTCCACTGGGGCGGCCGCCGATAGCATGATTTGCGATCCTAGGGGTCCTATCGGATGCCCGGAACGAGTCTGGGCATGACGGGTGAGTAGCGGTTCCTCGATGCAAACCTGCAAAATCGTCCATTTGCCTCATGCCAGCGGCTAACCCGCCGTGAGCGATATAAAGTCACCCAACGCAAAACCCACCCGTGGGCGAACCCTCGCTGACGGGTGTCGACCTCCCTGCCTCCCGGTGCCCCTCGGGCCCATGTGCAGGGCGGTGGTGCCTCGTTTTTCACGTACGCGGCCTTGATCGGCGGCGATCCTGGTGGATGGCTTGCCCCAAGTCAAGGATCGAGGGGATCGCCGAGAAGCTCGTTCCGGGCAAAAGCGTGCCGTTATCGATGCGCTTCGCGGTGCTTGATCAAGTCCAGTACGTGGTTGCGCAACACCGCCGCGCTGTTGCGCGCCTCCTCGCGCGAGGCGTAAACGAAGGTGACGGGCTGGTTGAGACAGAGGTCGATCAGGCCGTCTATTTCGCCGCTCAGGCGCGCCTCCCGCAGCTCCCGCAAATATTTGCGGCGGAATTCCGGCCAGCGCTCGGGCCTGTGACCGTACCAGCGCCGAAGCTCGGCGCTGGGGGCCAAATCCTTGAGCCAATGATCGATGCGGGCCTGATGGCGGCCAAGGCCGCGCGGCCATAGCCGTTCGACGAGCAGACGCACCCCGTCGTCGGGTGCCGCCGCCGCATAGGCCCGTTTCAGACCTATTCGGGGCAACAAGGCGTTTGTCATGGCTTGCAGTCCGGTGACACGATTGCCGGGAATTCAAGGGCGAGCCAGCGCTCCTTGAGAGATCGGCGGCCCGCCCTCCGCGGCGTGCGCCTTATCGCGTGGTCGCTTTCAAAGTCGACGTCCGTTGTTCCTCCGAGGCCAAAAAGCCGGCCGCCAGGATTACGACGGCGAGGGCAGCGTGCAGCCAACGGTCGGCGACATTGATGTGGACCAGGCCGAGCAGCGTGTCGCCCGTGGTCAGAAAGCCGATCGCGGTGACGGCCACATAGGCGATGCCGATGGCCAGAATCGTTGCGCGGCTGTGGCCGGCCCAGACACCGGCGATAAAGGCAAGCCCCGTCAACACGTGCACCAAATTGTGGGCCGCGTTCACGGCGAAAATGCCGTTCGGCGCAACAATCGGATTGGGCACGAAGCCCAGAAGGCCGGCGAGGACAAAGACGGCGCCAAACACAATGGCGATGAAATTTGCAGACAGCATGATGGTCTCTCTTTTTCGGTTAGATTGATATGGGCGAAGAGTGCGCGGATGACATCGCATCCACTACCGTTCCTCGGCGTGGGAACCAGAGGACGACGGATCTCGTGTTGTATGGATCTGAGCGGCTTGAGCGGCGAAGCTCGAAACCCTGAAAGCCGAATAACCGGACTTTAATTGGCTCGGGAGCGTCGATGTTGCCAGCAACGCCAGCAGCGCCACGACCACGATGGCCGTCGCGGACAATGACTGGACGAGTGGCGGCATCCCGGCCAGCCTGGCAGCGGATGCCCGCGCGGCAATTTTGCCGCTGTCCCATGCTTCTCGACCTGCGCATCCGGGATGCGCGTACGCGTCGGCGGACCCTCGGTCGGCGCGGCCATTTGGGACCGCAATTCCGGTTCGCCGGGGCAACGGGCGGGCGAGGTTCAGACCGGTGCCGTTGGACGAGCCGGATGACATGTGGATTCCGGTGCTGCCAGACATGATCTATTCCTTGATTGGGAATTCCGCGCGGACCTATTTGGCTTCGCCGCATGGTTGCGCCCCATTTCCTGAGGCTGTGTGGTCGAGCCCCGTCCTATTTCGCTTTTAGGATCGGGGCGTAGAACTGGCTGAACACCATGGAACGCGTATTCGCCGCGTGACAGCCGGCGCAGGCCTCGGCGGGCTGCGCGGCGGCGGTTTCGGCATAAGGCGGCGCGTGGTGTCCGAAATTGAAGAACCCCCACCCATTGGTGTCCTTGAACCGCTTGCTGTCCTTGACCGAAATATCGACCCCGTTTCGCGCGCCGGGAAAGTAACCGCGTCCGGAGGCCTCATCCCGTGATCCGTCCGGATACGTGCCCTGAAGGGTTAGCTGAAGCTCCTTGAGCAAAATCGTTCCCTCCGGCCATTCACCGCTTTTGCGGTAAGCCTCGAGCGCTTCGGGGCGAACGTAGACGTTGTGATATTCGGGGAAGCCGGCGCTTCCGTCATTCAACCCGTTCGGCGTGATTGGCGAGCCCAGGAAGATCCAGCGATGGTAGTCCCGGGGCAGGACCAGCTCTCCTTCCGCCGTCCATTGGGGACCCCACGATGGGCCGGTCTGAGCCCCCGCCATCGCCGCGATCGCCGCCGCAACCGCGATGCTCGCGGCTAGTCCGGCGGCGATGTTCCGGGTTGCAATTCCATCGATCTTCATTGCGTTTCTCCTTGGCAAATGAAAGGGCTCTCTCAATGGCCGGCTCCGCCGGCTGGCGCGCTGTCACGCAGCGCTAATCAATACAGATCTGTATCGTATCATGGATAAATGGACAGACCTGTATCTTTTGTCAATGGCGGCGTTCGAAATTTGTGTTTCCTCGCAAAAAAAAGCGATGTTATTCAAATTCCGAGACCTTGATCCCTTGTATCGACGGATTGAGAAACTTATAAAAAAGAACGGACTAGTATGTTTCTTTATGAGCGTTGAATGAAACGAGCACAGAAACGCGAGCACCTGATCGAGACCGCCGCCGAGCTGTTCAACAGGCTCGGCTACCACGCCGCCGGAATCGACCACGTCATCGAAGAGGCCGGTATCGCGAAGACCACGCTTTACCGGCACTTCAAGTCCAAGGAAGAGCTCATCGTCGCGGTGCTGCGGCGCATCGACGAACGGTTCCGCGAGAACATGCGCGAGGCGGTCGACAAGTCCGCGCGGGAACCGAAGCAAAAGCTGCTTGCAACCTTCGACGTGTTGGAGAAGTGGTTCGAGAACGCCTCGTTCTACGGTTGCCCCTTCATCAGCGCCGCGGGCGAATTCAGCGACAGGAGAAGCCCGGTGTTCCAGGAGGCAGCGACGCACAAGCGATTGACGATTGCCTATTTCGAGGAACTCGCCCGCGCCGCGCAGCTCGAGGATCCGCAGCGGATCGCAGAAGAAATCAATCTGTTGCACGAGGGCGCGATCGCGGTTGCGCAAATTACCGGCGACTCAAGCCAGGCGCGCAAGGCCAAGGCCGTGGCCGCCAAACTCATCGAAGATGCCAGTTGAGGGCACGCGCGACGGATCGGTCTCACAATAAGCGCTTCAGCAACTGCGCATCCAATACCTACAACCGGTCCAGGTCGCTCCATACCAATCCACGCTGGTCACGATGAGTTTCTCAAGCGCTTCGGGTCGCGACCGGGTGTTTCGCATCCGGTGTTGCCGAAGTTGGCTTTCCCCGAATGGTGCAGGCCGTTATCGGCAACGATATTTCAGGCATGCCTTGCCGCCAATTGGCTCAATGCCCGGCCGCGAGGGGAAACGGCGCTTTCTCAACCCAGGGATGGGCCTGCCCGCAGGCGGCGAGGCGCTGGACAAACTTGAGGCGCGGCTCGCGCACCAGGCCGTGTTCGAAGGCGATGGCCGCGAGATGCGGCGCGAAGGCCTCCAACAGTTCGTTGGGCTTGAGTAGATATTCCGGGTTCGTGGGCTTGCCGATGCCGGGCAGGTGCCGGCCGCCGCTGTGAAGCGATTTACGATCCACGGATTTTGCATTCCCCGGTCCGCCGCCAATGCCCGCCAATTCACGCGAGTCCAACGTGCGCGGCCGGGAGCGCCATCACGCCGGTTGCGCCTGCGGCCCGGGGCGCCTCAAGTGCCCGAACCCCACGAGCTTGCGCTCGTCCTCGTCCCATAGGGCCAGCCGGACGCACTTGAAACTCCCCAGCAAGGTGAGCCTTGGGCCGAGCTGCTGAAGCTCGGGGCTGGCGTCGAGACATTCCTGCAGCCGGTAGTTGGGAATTCGGCTACAGAGATGATGGATATGGTGGAGACCGATGTTGCCGGTGAACCATTGCAGCACGCGCGGCAGCGCGTAGTGGGA